>NZ_JAYWTM010000010.1:0-9708 GCF_036016195.1 Brenneria populi
TGCTTCTCGCCGCGCTGCGGATTTTGTCAGCAAACTCGGCGCGCTATCGCCCGCGCCGTCTTTATCTATCTCTTTTTCCTGTTGCGAACCGATTGCGCCTCCCGGCGTTGGCGGCAATCGGCGCTATCATGAGCCTTTTTCATGTAGGATGAATAATCATCAGCATACGGATGAGTAAAAAGATTGACTCTGCGGGCAGATTACGTCATTTTCTATCTAGACGTCTAAACGTGTAGACGTTTATGAACAACGATAACAACAGAACTGGTTAATAGGATAGGCAGGTATGAGTTTTTTTCACGCAAATCAGCGGGAATCGCTGAATCAAAGTCTGGCGGAACTACAGGGACAAATTAATGTTTCATTTGAGTTTTTTCCGCCGCGTACCACTGAGATGGAAGAAACACTCTGGAATTCTATCGACCGTCTGAGCACCCTTAAGCCGAAATTCGTTTCCGTCACCTACGGCGCGAATTCGGGCGAGCGCGATCGTACCCATAGCATCATCAAAACGATTAAGGAGCGCACCGGGCTTGAGGCGGCGCCGCACCTGACCTGTATCGACGCCTCTCACGATCAGCTGCGCGAGATCGCGCAGGATTACTGGCAGAGCGGCATTCGCCATATCGTGGCCCTGCGCGGCGATCTCCCCCCCGGCGGCGGTAAACCGGAAATGTATGCCGCCGATCTGGTCGCTCTGCTAAAAGAAGTGGGGGATTTCGACATCTCCGTCGCGGCTTATCCGGAGGTTCATCCCGAAGCCAAAAGCGCCCAGGCCGACCTGATCAATCTGAAGCGCAAGATTGACGCCGGCGCCAATCGGGCGATCACCCAGTTCTTTTTCGATGTGGAAAGCTATCTTCGCTTTCGCGATCGCTGCGTCGCCACCGGTATTGACGTGGAGATTGTGCCTGGAATTCTGCCGGTTTCCAACTTTAAACAATTGCAGCGTTTCGCCACCATGACGAACGTGCGCGTACCGAACTGGATGACCTCAATGTTCGACGGACTGGATAACGATCCTGAAACCCGCAAAATGGTCGGGGCGTCTATCGCCATGGATATGGTGAAAATTCTGAGCCGCGAAGGGGTAAAAGATTTTCATTTTTACACCCTCAACCGCGCTGAATTGAGCTATGCGATTTGCCATACGCTGGGGGTCCGCCCGGCGGTTGGCTGAATGGGACTGCGCGCCGTTGCGCGCAGGAATTGCTCAAAACGCCGTCGTTCACTTCAAAACCCTGCTCTGACAGGGTTTTTTTATGCTTATGTATCGGGAAAGGGTAGCTGAGATAAGGTGTTGATTTGTTCTGTGATAACGCCATAACTCATTTTATATGCCTATACATCCCTACCATTATTTATCTATCTGCTGTTATCAGTGCTAAATGCGATATTATCTTTTTTCCGTCTCATGGCCTGAACTTATGCGATAAATGTGCCGTTAATAAAAATACACAAAATGCGATTCATGCCAAATTGCTTGAATACGTCTGCTAACTCGTTATAGCGTGGCAGATGGTCGGAGGATCTGGCCGTTAAAAGCCTCTGTGGTGAAAAGAAAGTAATGACAGTTTTATCATTGAACGACGCGTTTGCTGTCGCCCCAATTCGACCGGCCGCCTTTGCGCGTATGGAGACGTCATCTGCGGATTTTCTTACCTTTCCGGCCGATCGACGTGGGCCCGACCGATTAGTAAAGGTGTTGTTTTATTTGGGTAAAAATAAACTGATACGCTGCGATGGAATCGACTATTCGTTTTAACTGTTGATAGGAATAACCATTCGTCGCTAATCTTTCTATCGTTACTTGCTATCGTGATAAGGAGAATAATAAATGAATATTCGGGATTTAGAGTATCTGGTGGCGCTAGCAGAACATCGTCATTTTCGGCGTGCCGCAGACTCTTGCCACGTTAGTCAGCCAACGCTTAGCGGACAAATCCGCAAGCTGGAAGATGAATTGGGCGTTATGTTGCTGGAACGAACCAGTAGAAAAGTGTTGTTTACCCAGGCGGGCCTGTTGCTGGTTGAACAGGCGCGTACGGTACTACGCGAAGTTAAGGTATTGAAAGAGATGGCGAGCCAGCAGGGCGAAACCATGTCAGGGCCGCTGCATATCGGCCTGATCCCGACCGTCGGACCCTACCTGTTGCCGCAAATTATTCCGATGCTGCACCGCACGTTCCCCAAGCTTGAAATGTATCTGCACGAGGCTCAGACCCACCAACTCCTGGCCCAGTTGGACAGCGGCAAGCTGGATTGCGCTATCCTGGCGCTGGTGAAAGAGTCCGAAGCCTTTATTGAAGTGCCGCTGTTCGATGAGCCGATGAAGCTGGCGATTTATCAGGATCACCCCTGGTCAAACCGGGAGCGCGTGGCGATGGCCGACCTGGCCGGCGAAAAACTGCTGATGTTGGAAGATGGGCACTGCCTGCGCGATCAGGCGATGGGATTCTGTTTCCAGGCCGGCGCGGACGAGGATGCGCATTTTCGCGCCACCAGCCTGGAGACGCTGCGTAATATGGTGGCGGCGGGCAGCGGCATCACGCTGCTGCCGTCGCTGGCGGTACCGCACGAACGCGAACGCGATGGCGTTTGCTATCTGCCTTGTTATAAGCCCGAGCCAAAGCGCACCGTCGCGCTGGTCTATCGCCCCGGCTCGCCGCTGCGCGGACGCTATGAGCAACTGGCCGATACCATCCGTGAACATATGCAGGGCTATATGGAAAACGTGTCAAAACAGGCGGTTTAATCCGTTCAGCGCCGCGACTCGATAGGCTTCCGCCATGGTCGGGTAATTGAAGGTGGTATTAACGAAGTACTCGATAGTATTGCCTTCGCCCTTCTGCTCCATAATCGCCTGTCCGATATGAATAATCTCAGCCGCCCGCTCGCCGAAGCAGTGGATGCCCAGTATCCGTTTGGTGTCGCGATGGAAGAGGATCTTCAGACTTCCCACGTTCATACCGACAATCTGCGCGCGCGCCAGATGCTTGAACTGCGCGCGGCCTACCTCATAGGGAATCTTCATCGCCGTTAGCTGCTGCTCGGTTTTCCCGACCGAACTGATTTCAGGAATGGTATAAATCCCGGTGGGGATATCCTCGATGAGATGGGCGCTGGCGTTTCCTTTGGCGATCGCCTGCGCGGCGAGACGCCCCTGATCGTAGGCGGCGGAAGCGAGGCTGGGGTAACCGATGACGTCGCCGACGGCGTAAATATGCGCCAGACCGGTCTGGTACATGCCGTTGACTTTTATCTGCCCGCGGCTATCGGCGCTCAGACCGATATTTTCCAAGCCGAGCGTTTCCGTGTTGCCGGTTCGTCCGTTGGCGTACAGCAGGCAGTCGGCCTTCATTTTTTTGCCGGATTTGAGGTTAACGATAACGCCATCCGCCATGCCTTCAATACGTTCAAACTCTTCGTTATGGCGAATGACCACGCCGTTGTTCCAAAAATGGTAAGAGAGCGCATCCGACATCTCCTGATCGAGGAAGGCCAGCAGGCGATCGCGGGTGTTGATGAGATCGACCTTGACGTTGAGACCGCGAAAAATAGACGCATATTCACAGCCGATGACGCCCGCACCATAAATAATGACATGCCGCGGTTCGTGATCGAGTTGCAGAATGGAGTCGCTGTCGTAGATCCGGGAGTGGTTGAAGTCTACTTCGCTTGGGCGATAGGGGCGCGACCCTGTGGCTATGATGATATTGGCCGCCGTCAGCGTATCGTGAGAGTTGTCCGGATAATGAACCGCCAGGGTATGTTCATCAATAAAACGGGCTTCGCCGGAGAACAGCTCGCACTGGTTGCGCTCATAAAAGCCCTGACGCATCTGGGTTTGCTGGCCGATAACGCTGTCCGCGCGACGCAGGATATCGGAAAAAGAGGAACTGATAATGCGCGCTTTATCGCTGTATAGCGGGTTCTGGTTAAACTCAATAATACGGCTGACGGCATGACGCAGCGCTTTTGAGGGAATGGTTCCCCAATGGGTGCAGCCTCCGCCGACGTTGTAATGCCGTTCAACCACCGCGATTTTTGCCCCCTGTTTGGCTAATCCCATTGCGGCGCCTTCGCCGCCGGGGCCGGAACCGATAACGATGGCATCATAATCGAACTGTTTTGGTGTGGTCATTGTAGGGTAACTCATCTTATACAAAACAATAACGTGATTGTAACACTCGGCGCAGCGGAACCCAATATTCCCTGTATTTATTATGGAAACCTACGGTCACATTTTTAATATGACAAACTTTGTCTCAGTATGCCGACAATAAAGTTGCTATAGTGCTTTTTTAGCAAGGAAAACGGATGATTTGGGCAGGATAATGGGTGTCAGAGCACAACAGAAAGAGCGGACGCGCCGTTCCCTTATTGAAGCGGCATTCAGCCAATTGAGCGCGGAGCGCAGCTTTGCCAGCCTGAGTTTACGAGAGGTCGCGCGCGAGGCCGGTATCGCGCCGACGTCGTTTTATCGCCACTTTCGTGATGTGGACGAACTTGGGCTGACGATGGTCGATGAAAGCGGGCTGATGCTGCGCCAGCTGATGCGTCAGGCGCGCCAGCGCATCGCCAAGAGCGGCAGCGTGATCAAAACGTCCGTCTCCACCTTTATGGAGTTCATCGGCAACAATCCCAATGCCTTCCGGCTGTTATTGCGTGAACGCTCGGGGACTTCCGCCGCGTTTCGCGCGGCCGTGGCGCGTGAGATTCAGCATTTTATCGCTGAACTGGCCGACTATCTGGAGGTCGAAAATCATATCCCGCGCAGCTTCGCCGAAGCGCAGTCGGAAGCGATGGTGACCATTGTTTTCAGCGCCGGGGCGGAAGCGCTGGATGTCGGATTGGAGCAGCGGAAACAGCTGGAAGAGCGGCTGGTATTACAGCTGCGTATGATTTCCAAAGGCGCCTATTACTGGTACCGGAAAGAGCAGGATAGCGGGGCAAGTACGTCGTAAATCACAGGCACGAGAAGAGAAAAGCCATGACAGAACCATCTCATCACTATCGGGAAAAAGGAACGCTGATTTTGGCGTTGGTCGCGGGTTTATCCATTAACGGTTCATTTTCGGCGTTGTTCAGCGCGCTGGTTCCATTTTCAATCTTTCCTCTGATTGCGCTGGTTTTATCCGTATATTGCCTGCACCAGCGCTATGTTGACCGCAGTATGTCTGAAAGCGCGCCTTTGCTGGTGGCCGCCAGTTTTCTGCTGGGGTTACTGCTTTACAGCGCCATCGTGCGGGTTGAATACCCTGCCATAGGATCAAATTTCATTCCTTCGCTGCTCTGCGTGGCGCTGGTGTTGTGGATTGGCCTCAGGCTGAAATCCCGGGCCGCCGCCGATGAGGGCGATGCCCCGGAGGCATGAGATTGACGGCGGGCGCTAAGCCCGCCTGCGCAACGATGCGCTTACGCGCGTTTTTCCAACAGGATGCCGCACTCCATATGATGGGTGTAAGGAAATTGGTCAAACAGCGCGAGCCGGCTTATCTGATGGGTTTCCGTCAACGTCTCCAGATTCTGGCGCAGCGTTTCCGGGTTGCAGGAAATGTAGAGAATGCGCGGATAGGCCCGCACCATGTTGAGCGTTTCCGCATCCAGCCCGCTGCGCGGCGGATCGACGAAAATGGTTTCACAGCGATAATCCGTTAAATCGATACCTTGTAAGCGATTAAACTGACGAACCCCATTCATGGCCTGGGTAAACTCCTGCGCCGACATACGAATAATCCGCACGTTATCAATGCGATTGGCGGCGATATTGTACTGCGCGGCGGCGACCGACGGTTTGGCGATTTCGGTCGCCAGCACACGGTCAAAATTGCGCGCCAGCGCCAGTGAGAAATTGCCGTTGCCGCAGTACAGCTCCAGCAAATCCCCCGTTGAACCTTGCGTGGCGTCCAGCGCCCACTCCAGCATCTGAATGTTCATGGCGGCGTTGGGCTGGGTGAAGCTGTTTTCAACCTGCCGATAAATCATCTCGCGTCCGGCCACGGGCAGACGTTCGTCAACATAGTCCCGGTCCAGACAAATCTTGGTCTTGGTGGCGCGTCCAATCAGCTGTAGCCGGAAACCCCGCGCGCGCAGCGCGTCCCGCAGCGCGACGGCATGCCGTTGCCATTCGTTATCCAATGCCCGATGGTACAACAGGGAAATCACCGCCTCGCCGCTCAGCGTGGACAGGTAGTCAATCTGGAACAGTTTGCGGCGCAAAATCGGGTTGGGGCGCAGGGCGGCGATCAGCTCCGGCATCAGCTGGTTTATCAGTTTGCTGGCGGCCGGAAAGCTATCGACGCGAATACGCTGTTTGGTCTGCTGATCAAACATAATGTGGTAAAGGTCGTCGCCGTCATGCCAGATACGAAACTCCGCGCGCATGCGGTAGTGGGTGACGGGGGAACGAAAAACAGCGGGTTTTGGCGCATTAAATGATGCCATCATGTTGCTAAGACGTTCTGTTTTTTGTGCTAGCTGGTTGTCGTATTGCTCAACGGGCAGGATCTCTGGCGTCATGGTTTTCTCATCTGAATGGCATCGAAAAGGGCTTTGTTAGCCGGAAACTCCAGGTAATCCGGCTGAGAAGTCCAGTTTTGCAATGTTATTACTCTGTAATGAAATAAGAGACTAGACCTCTGGATAACGCGATCGTAGCATGAAAATCCGGCCTTTTATTACAAGTTAAAAGGGAATCCAGTGTGAATCTGGAGCTGACGCGCAGCGGTAAGGGTAGTCAGAGCGATCGCATTATTGCAGACACTGTCTTCTTTAAAGATGGGAAGTCATCGCTCTTTGTTGTTACGAACGGTTGTTACGAATCATGTTTGCGACAAACGATGTTTCGGGAATGAGAGTAACGGCGGCCCCAAGCCCGAAGACCTGCCGGTATACGTCGCAGCGACCATGATCATCGCGTGCTATTCATCATGGTAATGCGGCATCCTCTATATCGTTTGGATGCTTGATACATGCTTAATAAAAAAATATTGCTGCCGACAGCGCTTGCTGTCGCGGCCTTTCCCGTCTGGGCGCAGGAGAGTACGGATTCATCGCAAGAAAATAACGATGAAATAATCGTTACCGCAAACCGCTTCCCTCAACCCGTTTCCTCCGTGCTGGCGCCGATGGATATCGTTACCCGCGAAGATATCGATCGCTGGCAGGCGAAAAGCTTGACGGACGTGATGCGTCGTTTGCCGGGTGTGGATATCGCGCAGACTGGGGGAATGGGACAGAGTTCCTCGACGTTTATTCGTGGTACGGAAGCAAAACATACGTTGGTCTTGGTCGATGGGGTCCCTGTCGCCCGCTCGGGCATCTCTAATGATCCTGATTTAAATAAGTTCCCTCTCTCATTGGTACAACGTATCGAGTATATCCGTGGTCCTCGCTCCGCCATGTATGGCTCGGGAGCGATTGGCGGCGTGATTAATATCATTACTCAAAAGGGAGATGAAAAATCCGAGATTAGCGCAGGCGCCGGATCCAAGGGGTATCAGGAATATGATGGGATTTTACGCCAGCGCTTTGGCGGCACGGTAGCTACCGTAGCCGGTGCTTACAAAACGACAAAAGGGTTTAATGTCCAAAAAAACTCTACCTGGGGGCTGGATAGCGACCGGGATGGATACCGCAGCAAGTCTTTCTGGGGCGGTTTGGAACATCAGTTTAATGAGAATGTTGCAGGGTTTTTTAGGGGCTATGGATATGCCAACAACGCTGATTATGATCTGGGTAGCGCACCCTATTCGCCCTCTTACAGCGCTGATGAGCACCAACTGTATAATCAGTCCTGGGACGCGGGGATGCGGTTCAACTCAGGCGGTTATTCGTCTCAACTCATCGCCAGTCTCCAGAAAATCAAAGATTACAACTACAGCAGTATTTATGGCCGCTATCACGAGGGAACTTCTCTCGACCGTATGGAACAGCGCTACGTCCAATGGGGAAATAATTTCGTTGTTGGTCAAGGGGCGATAGGGGCGGGGGTGGACTGGAAGCAAGAGCGGCTGACATCGTCTAATGAGACTACCTCAGACATCTATAAACGAGATAATGCCGGCATCTATCTGACAGGACAGCAGCAGTTTGGCCGTTTCACTCTGGAAGCTTCCGGCCGTGAAGATAAAGACGAGCAGTTTGGCTGGCATGGTACCTGGCAAACCGCTTTGGGCTGGGCGTTTGTTGATAATTATCGCATAACCCTCTCTCACGGCACGGGTTTTCTTACACCGTCATTAGGTCAGCAATTTGGCGCTAGTCGCTACTCTCCAGCAATTTCCTCAAATCCGGATCTGAAACCCGAGGAATCAAAACAGTGGGAAGCGGGGCTGGAAGGGCTTACCGGGCCGATCGACTGGCGTTTGTCGGCGTATCGCTACAAAATTCAGAACCTTATTACCTATGGCAACAACGCGTACTACAATATCAATTCCGCCACCATCAAGGGCGTAGAGTGGACTGGAAATCTGGATACCGGCATTTTCACGCACCGGATAACGCTACAGTACATTGATCCTCGAGACGATCGGACGGATGAGGTTCTGCCGCGCCGCGCGAAGCGGCAGGCGAAATATCAGCTTGACTGGACAATGTTTAACGTCGATATGGATATCGCGTGGCAGTACTATGATCGGCGTTATGACAACCGAAGTTCATCCTACAATCCTCAGCAGAGAGTGTTGCCCAGTTATAGCACGATCGATCTTTCTGCCTCATATCCGATAACCCCCCATCTGACAGTTCGTGGTAGAATCGCCAACCTGTTTGATAAAGATTATGAGACGGCATATGGCTACCGTACGGCAGGACGAGAGTACTATCTCTCCGGAAGCTATACCTTCTGACCTGCCAGCCCGTCCCACCGTGCTGGTGTTTGATTCCGGCGTAGGCGGGTTGTCTGTTTTTGATGAGATCCGGCGATTATTGCCGGATCTTCACTATATCTATGCGTTCGACAATGAAGCATTTCCTTATGGCGAAAAGCCTCAGCAGTTTATTATCGAGCGCGTTGTTAAAATTGTTGCCGCTATTCAGCAGCGTCACCCACTGGCGCTGGTGGTGATTGCCTGTAATACCGCCAGCACCATTTCTCTTCCGGCGCTGCGCGAACGCTTTACTTTCCCCGTGGTGGGCGTTGTGCCTGCGGTTAAACCCGCCGCCAAGCTGACGCGTAACGGCGTCGTTGGGCTGCTGGCCACCCGCGCGACCGTACAACGCTCCTATACGCATGAGCTTATCGCCCGTTTCGCCAATGATTGCCAGATACTGTTGCTGGGATCTGCAGAATTGGTTGAACTGGCGGAAGCCAAGCTTCAGGGAGAAAGTATCGCTACGGAAGCGTTGCAAAAAATCTTACGTCCATGGTTACGGCTGCCGGAACCGCCCGACACAGTCGTGCTTGGGTGCACGCATTTTCCGTTGCTGAAGGAGGAGCTGCATCTGGCGTTGCCGAACGGCACTCGGCTGGTGGATTCGGGGGCGGCTATCGCCAGAAGAACGGCGTGGCTGATCGCCAATCTTGAACACGCGCCGGTCTCAGCGGAAAAAAATCTGGTTTATTGCCTGGCGATTACCCCTAAAGTGGCGACGCTTTGGCCAGTATTGCAGCGTTATGGTTTTGCATCGCTGGAAAAACTACCGCTTTGATGGCCTTATGGGTAAATAATAAGCGCTTAATCGTTTTTTTGCATTTAGCGCTTG
>NZ_JAYWTM010000011.1:0-229388 GCF_036016195.1 Brenneria populi
TACCTCTTCGGTAGCGGTAAACGCGAGGGTGATGCCCTCGTCTTCGTCAAAACCCAGCGCCACACGAGACGGCTTCTGCTGATGGGCCAAATGCGACAGCAACGTCTGCGACAGTACCGGCAAAATCTGCTGATTGAGCAGGCTGTCGATGTTGCGCGCGCCGCTATCGGGCAGCAGACAGGCGGATACCAGCGCGTCGTACAGGCTTTCGTCAATCCGGCAATCGAGGTCATAGTGGCGGCGCAGGCGACGCGCCACCTGCTCCAACTTGATGGCGACGATACGGCGCAGCGCCACGGCGTCAAGCGGCCGGAAGACGACGCTCTGGAAGCGCGCCAGCAGCGCGGGCTGGAAGTGGTCGCGCAGCACCGGGCGCAGCAGTTCCTGCTGCTGGGCGTCCGTGGCGTCGGGCTGCTGGGCGTGCAGCGCCATCAGCGCGTCGCTGCCGAGGTTGGAGGTCATGATAATAACGGTATTGCGAAAATCGATTTCCCGCCCTTC
Organism: Brenneria populi; assembly: GCF_036016195.1. Taxonomy (NCBI): domain Bacteria; kingdom Pseudomonadati; phylum Pseudomonadota; class Gammaproteobacteria; order Enterobacterales; family Pectobacteriaceae; genus Brenneria; species Brenneria populi. Next base: position 502 of record NZ_JAYWTM010000011.1, read on the forward strand.
GCCGTCGCGCATCATGCCGCGGTCAAAGACCTGATAGAACAGATTCAGCACGTCGCGATGCGCTTTTTCCACTTCGTCCAGCAGTACCACGCTGTAAGGGCGCTTACGCACCGCTTCGGTCAGTATGCCGCCCTGTCCATAGCCGACATAGCCCGGAGGGGATCCTTTCAGTTGCGAAACGGTGTGCGCTTCCTGATATTCGGAGAGGTTAATGGTGATCAGCGCCTGTTCGCCGCCGAACAGCGTGTCGGCCAGCGCCAGCGCGGTTTCGGTTTTGCCGACGCCGCTCGGCCCGACCAGCAGGAATACGCCCAGCGGACCGTTCTCCGGCGTCAGCCCGGTCTTCGCCGCCCGCAGACGCTGGGCGATGGCGTTCAGCGCCGCATCCTGACCGATGACGCGTTCGCCCAGCTGTTGTTCCAGCGCCAGCAGGTTGGTTTGTTCATCCTTCAGCAAACTGCCGAGCGGTACGCCGGTCCAGTCGGCGATCACCGTCGCCACGCTGCGCACATCCACATCCAGCGACAGCAGCGGCGCGCCGTCTTGCAGGGTCTCCAGCTCCGCCAGAAGATCGGTCAGCGACTCGTCTTCCTGCGGGTGCTGACGGGCGGCCAGAATACGATCGGCGATCGCCTTTTCCGCCATAAAACGCTGCTCCAGCGCTTGTAGCTCGGCGTCAAGCGCGGCGCGGCGCTCGGCGATGGCGATAAGACGCGTGCCGTCGGTATGCGGCAGCGCGCTAATATCCTGCTCGATGGCCTGCCGCTCCATATCCAGCGCGGTTAATTCGGCCTGCAGGCGGATCACTGCTTCAGGACGCGTATCCAATCCCATGCGCACCCGGGCGCTGGCGGTATCCAGCAGATCCACCGCTTTATCCGGCAGCTGACGCCCGGTAAGGTAGCGGCGCGACAGCGCGACCGCCGCCTGTACCGCATCGTCCTGAATATGCACCCCGTGATGTTTGGCGTACCTGGACTTCAGTCCGCGCAGCATCAGACTGGCGCGCGCGTCGTCGGGCTCATCGACCTTAACCATCTGAAAGCGGCGTTCCAGCGCGGCGTCGCGCTCGAAATATTGTTTGTATTCAGACCAGGTGGTGGCGGCGATGGTGCGCAGTTCGCCGCGCGCCAGCGCCGGTTTCAGCAGATTGGCGGCATCGGCGCCGCCGGCCTGATTGCCGGCGCCGATAATGGTGTGCGCTTCATCAATAAACAGCAGCACCGGCTCCGCGGACTGCTGAACGCCCTCAATGACGTTTTTCAGGCGCTGTTCAAATTCGCCCTTCACGCCGGCGCCCGCTTGCAGCATGCCGAGATCGAGCGTGCGCACATGCACGGTTTTCAAACTATCGGGAACATCGCCCTCGGCAATGCGCAGCGCCAGCCCTTCCACCAACGCGGTTTTACCGACGCCCGGTTCGCCCACCAAAATAGGGTTGTTTTTACGACGGCGCGACAGGATATCAATCATCTGGCGAATTTCACTGTCGCGGCCAAATACCGGATCGATCTTTCCCGCCCGCGCATTGGCGGTAATATCAATAGTAAATTTATCGAGCGCGCTTTGGCCCGCCGTCTGGGGTTTATTTACCGCCGCCGCGGCATCCGCGCTTGCGGGTTGGCTTAGCGCGCCGGGCTGATTGTCGGCCACCGCCTCCGCTTCGGCGGACTGCCGTTGCCGTTCGGGGCTTTCATCAGACTGTTCATCCAGCAGCGGGCGCAGCCGTTCAAGCTGCGCCGAGGTCAGGCTCAGCAGGGGCCAGGCGTGGCTGGCGCGCAGCCAGTTCGGCTGGTTGAGCAGGGCTTGCAAAAGATGTACTGAACGGATAGTGCTGTCATTCTCTTCCAACGACGCAATAAGCCACGCCGCCTGCAGCAAACCGAGTAGAGGCGCGGAGAGGCTGGGACGGCGGGTAACGCTGTGCGGCAGCGTGTCCAGATGCCCAAGAAGCGCCTGCCACAGCTGATCCAGATCCCATTCGTAGCGCCGCGCAATCACGGTAATGTCGCCTTCGCCGTTTTCCAGCAGCTTCAACAGCCAGTGTTCCAGCGTAATTTCGCGATGCGCCCGGGTCTGGCACAGTGCCGCCGCCGCATCCAGAGCCACGGCACAATAAGGGTTGAGTCGACGCAGTAAAGAAGTAGAAGCGATATCCATAAGAGTCCCGTCTCGTTGCAAAGCCATCAGGCCAAAGGGGGTTGTTAACCATAAGAGCCTGTCCCAGTAGGCGTAATTGGCGCGGTCAGTCTGGACACGAACAGCGCGCAGACAACATGCCGTGCATGTTGAACGGACCAGGGGCCGGCCCGAAGGGCGAGCGTAGCGAGTAAACCGGAGCGTACACGGAGTACGTGAGGGTTTCGGGCTCTGCCCAGGGCCAAAATGGCCAGTGAAATAGTCCTAATGGGATAGGCTCTAAACCATAGCTACCGCACGGCCTGTAATAGTCCGTTTGGCCATGCTCTATATTGTGTTAACCCTTCGCGGGGTAAAGCATAAAAAAGCCAGCGGCAAAACCGCTGAACGGTACGTCAGAGGCGCGGGAACAGCGTGTTCCCGCGCCTCGCCGTTTATTACGCCGGGCTATCGCCTGGCGTAATAAACAGGCTTATCATCAGGCCTGGGCGCGTTCATTCCAGGAGTCGGAATGAATGATGTTGCCGTCTTTGTAGGTCCAGATGATTTTTTCGTAGCGCAGTTCCACCACTTCCAGGTGGTTATGCTTCTCTTTGGCGGGATCTTTGATGTCGTACATCAGCGGAGCGACCTTCACCACTTTGACGTTCTCAAGCGTGGTGTTGAAGTACTCTTTTTCCTGTCCGGCATCGTCGATTTTGTACCATTTGAACTCGGCGGACTTCAGGGTTTGCCCGGAAGTCACCGCCTTGTACAGATAAGGGGTTGAAGAATCCACTTCTTTGGTAAAGACTAGCGGAGCGTGCACGCGGGTGCCGGTTAGTTTACCCGTGTTGTTATCCGTAGGGATGTGCAGGGAGTGGTCCAACGCAACGACTTCGATGCTGCCTTCACGGTTTTGTACATTAACAGAACCTTTGATGTCCGCACCGCCGTCGTCCTTTAACCAAAGATAAGCTGGAATAGCCATTGTATTACTCCTTATTTGCTATGAAATGTCGCCACAGGCGGCGACGCGATTGATTAGTCCGGATCCCTGGCGATCGGCTGGCAGGCCTCTGCGTCAGGTACCAGACTGATTTCAACCCTGCGGTTCTTAGCCCGACCCGCATCGGTTGAGTTCGTAGCGACCGGTTGCGTTGCACCATATCCCCGCACCGCAAAGCAGGTGGCGGAGATGTCGCTGGTTTTAATCATCCAGTCACGGACCGCTTCCGCTCGGGCCAGTGACAGTTTCATATTGGCGTTCGCATCGCCGGTGGCATCGGTGTGACCGGTAATGAGCACAATCCAGCCCGGCTTTCCTTTAATGGCGAACAGCGTGTCTACCAATACCTTGGTCGACCCCTCTTTCAATTCCGCTTTTCCCACTTCGAACAGCGACATGCTGTCAAGCCGAATCGGCTCGGCGGGCGGCTCCTCTTTCGGCGGCGGCGGCGGTTGATAGCCGCGAATGGCGGCCATCAGCGGCGGATACAGCCGTTCCCCCGGATAGAGCCAAAACCCCAGACGCCCCGGTACGCCGTTGCGCTGGTAATCCTCCAGCAGCGATGCGTCCTGCTTTAACTGTTTCAACGCTTCGGCCTTGGGCTGGTAATTATTCATATCAATAGCGTGATAACGCGTCAGATCGCTGGTCACCTCGCGCAGCAGCTGCTGATTGTTCCAGGCGGAACAGGAGATCGCCGTCACCAGAAAAACCGCCGCCATCGCTATGGCGTAGCCAAGAGCGCGCACCTTTGGCGGATAGCCGCGCCTCTCCGGCAGCAGGCTAAGCAACGGGTCGGGAAAACGCTTGGCTTCGTCGTCGCGGCTTTCGCCGATGGTGACCGGAACCAGCGTGGTTTTTTCCATGACCCAGCGCTGCCATAAATTATCCGCCGCCGGCGGACGGGCGACAAACGACAGGCCGGTCGCCAACGGCCGCAACGGCGCGCAGGGCTGACTGTCGGTTGCGCACTCCGCAATAACATATTGCTTCATCCAGCGAATCCAGGCTTCGAACCGTACCGCCTGACGCAGCTTGCGATCCTGCTCGGCGGGCGTGCCGCTGCGCAGCCAGTCGCCCAACTCATGCGAAGACTGGATTCCGGTCCAGATCCGCGCCTGGCGGCTGCCGGCATTACAGTTAAACCACGGCGCATGATGCCCGTTCAGATAACCGATCAGCATAACCTTGGGCCGTCGGCCGCAAATTTGTTTAAGGCGCGAGACCTGAAAACGGAACTCGCGAATTTGCCCGCCCATAACCGGCAGATCGTCATGCTGTTCGGGAAACAGCGCCAGCATGGCATGCAGCTGGCTTGCCCACTCCGGACGGACCGAGACCAGCAGCTCCGCCAGCGGCCCTAATTCCGCCAGCGCCGGCACGCGGATATAGCAGCCTTGAGTGGTATCACGCAGCGGCGCTCCGGCGAAAAGCCATTCGATGCCCTCCCCCGCGGTAAGAACGATCGGCAGCCGGTAGTTCTCGCCCGGCAGCGCCGCCAGCAGCGCATCCATATTGTGATGCTCGCGCAGCGCGCGCACCGCGCGGCCGGTACGGAACCAGGCCACGCCCGCCACCAGCGCAATCGCCAACGCGCTGATGACCTTAAAAGCCGTTCCGGCGGGGAACCAGAACAAACAGAGGATAAGGGCCAGCACACAGCCCATACCCCACAAAGCCCGCTTTAATGCCATACTCAACGGACGACTCCTTAGCCCTGATTAGCCGACAACCATGCGCTAAGTAATTGTTGTAACTGATAGTGCAGTCCAAACCACACGCCGGCGACCGCCAGCACGGCGATCCCGCACCAGAACCAGAGAGAGCGGAAACAGCGTAACCCACGCCCCTCGCGCCGGGCGTTGACCAGTAATGGCTCTTCCCCCTCTTGCACCGTAAACGGACCGACCTTCTGCGCCAGCGCGTCGAGTAACGCCTGCCGCTCCTGCTGCGGCTGGTTGCGGTAGCGCCCTTCGAAGCCCATCATCAGCACGCGATGCAGGCAGGTCAGCACCAGCGGATCGGCGCCGGGCTGCTGCAGACTCTGGCGGATGCGCTCATAGAGCACCTCGCCGGCCTGAAGCGTATTGAAAAAGCGCGCCTGGAGCGGCGTGCGCATCCAAATGTCGTAGCCATTGTCCAACTGCGGGCGATTGAGCACGGTTTCATCCAGCAGCGCGCACTGGGCGTAGCTCACCTGGTCTACCGTCTCCTGGCCGTAGCCGGCTTCCGTCAGGCGCTGCCGGGCCAGTTCCACCAGTTCGACGCCTTTCTGATACAGCGCCTCTCCCTGCTCGGCTACGGCGCCGTTGCGCAACGCGACCACCATCAGCCAGGTATCGCGCAGCAATACGTCTATCGAGAATTCTGTTTTCATGATCGCAGTACCGCAAAAAGTTCAAGCTGAATATCGGTGAGAATACCCGGTACATAAAAAGCGCAGAGGCCGGATTCCAGCATCGCCTTAGCCGCCGGGTGGTTCAGGTCGAAAGCGAAATACTGATTTTCCAGCCGCAGCGGAATGGCCGCCGGCACATGGCTGAGCGGTATCAGCGGAATACCGTTCAGGGCGACGTTGATAATGTTATTGACATCATCCGGCGCCCCGACTTTACACAGCATCGGGAAACGGGTTTGCAGTTCATGCGCCGGCAGCGACGAACGCACCGACAGGTAGAAATCGGCGTCTTCCTTGAGACGGCTATCGTTGAGACGCGCCAGCCACTGATTTTCACGCACGGTTTCAAATTCAATGGCGATAACCCGCGACGGCAGACTGGCTTCCAGCAAATTGCCGATCAGGCTGAATAACGGCGGAAAGACCTCGGTGAGTTTATCGTGCTGGTAACGCGGTATCGCCGCCACGTCATGCTCCAGCGAAAAGGTCATCAGAGCCCCGGCCAGACGCACCAGCTCGCGGTAGATAAGCTCGGGATGCAGCGCGGGGGACTCCAGAAAATCGGCCAGTACCGGCTCATAGGTATTCAGGGCGTTAAGCAGCCAGAACAGCGAAACATCGGCCACGGCGAAGTCGGCCATACGCTGATTGCTCTCGCGGCGCATCCCCATTAAGCGGGTACGCTTGGCGCGCAGCTGCGTCAACCGCAAACTGAGCTGATCGCACAGCGCCGGGCTGGCGCTGAACGCCAGCAGCGGAGGGATGAACTGTTTATCCAGCGTCCAGCCCCCTTGCCCGTCCCGTTGAATACGCGCGATGGGGCATACCATCAGCTCATCGTTATTATCGGTATTGAAGCGCAGCGACAGGGCGTAGCGCTCCACCGCGATAGATTCGGTTTCGCTGCCGAACATATCCTGCACCACCGCCCATTCCTGCTGATAACGCAGAGGACGCTCCATCGCCTCGTCGTTCATACGGCAGTTGCCGCCGTTGGCGTGCTCCAGCGGCAGGCCGAGCAACACCTCGACCGTATTGACATCCGCGGGGATGACGCGTTGCAAATCACAGGCGGCGGGCAGATTATCCGCCCGGGAAGAGTCCACCAGCGTACCGTCCGGCATACGGACCGTCAGCCGCTGCGCCTTTAGCCGATTAAGACGCAACGCGTCCTCGTCAAACTGCGCCGCCAATACCCCCCAGGGATTCACCAGCCCCAACCGGGCGATGCACTCATTGGTCAGCGCTTCCCATCTTGCCTGTTGCTGAAATTGCTGCGGAGCCAAAAATGCCCCTTCAACCCAAAGCGGTCGAAAGACTTTCATGATGACCTCGAATAAAAATGCTTACTTTTTTATCTTTTATACTTTTGCTTTCGGCATCTGGGACACCAGCGACAGGTTGACGTCCATGCCTTCCACCTGGAAGTGAGGCACGGCGTACAGCTTGACGCGGAAGAAGCCCGGGTTGTCTTCGATATCCTCAACCGTCACGCGGGCTTCGCGCAGCGGGTGCGACGCCTGCAAATCGTCCGACGGATCGGTCATTTCGGTGACCAGGGTGTTGATCCAGTTATTGAGCTCCAGCTCCAGCATCCGGCGATCTTTGGTGGTGCCGATATTTTCGCGCTGCAGTAGCTTCAGATAATGCGCAATCCGCGACAGCAGGAAAATGTACGGCAGGCGCGAGTTAATCCGACTATTGGCCGTCGCTTCCTGCGTGTCGTACAGCGCCGGTTTCTGAGCCGAGTTGGCGGAGAAGAAGCAGGCGTAATCGCGGTTTTTGTAGTAGGAGAGCGGGATGAAGCCTAAACCGGCGAATTCGAACTCGCGCGTTTCCGGGATCATCACTTCGGAAGGAATTTTCACCTGATTGCCGACGCCCAGATCGTAAAGATGAATCGGCAGATCGGTCACCGCGCCGCCCGCCTGCGGGCCGCGAATCTGTACGCACCAGCCGTTGTTGATAAAGCTGCGCACCATATTGGCGGCGAAAGCGAAAGAGGCGTTGCTCCACAGGTAGCTGCCGTGGTCCGGACCTTTTACCTCTTCAACATAGTTGAAACTGCGCACCGGGACGGTATCCGGGCCATAAGGCAGGCGGCCCAGCACGCGCGGCAGCGTCAGACCGATATAACGCGCGTCGTCGGTTTCGCGGAACGCTTTCCATTTAATGTATTCGGCGCGATCGAAATAGCTGGCGATATCCTTAATCCCCGCCACTTCCTCCATGCTTTCCTTACCGAAAAACGCCGGCCCGACGGAGGCGATAAACGGCATATGCGCAGAAGCGGCCACGCGCGAGATATTACGCAGCAGGGCGATATCCTGCGGGCTGCGGTCGAATTCATAGTTGGCGATGGTGGAACCAATCGGCTCGCCGCCGGGGGTGTCGTATTCCTGGATGTAGGTGTGATGATAGAAACCGCTTTGCACGATTTCCGGCGCGTCTTCGAAGTCTTCGCGCAAATCTTCTTTGCTGGCGTCCAGCACTTCGATTTTAACGTTTTGCCGAAAATCGGTGCGATCGACCAGGAACTTCAGCCCGCGCCACGCGGACTCCACTTTCTGAAACTCGTCGTGGTGCATAACCTCGTCGAGCTGGCGGCTGATTTGCTCATCCAACGCGCTGATATGGTTATCAAGCAGCGTTTTATCCAGGCGATCCACCTTAACGGCGGATTCTTTTAACAGATTCAGAAACACGCTGACCGCGGCGGTGACGCGTTCATCCGTCGTGGTGTCCGCCAGCGCATCGCTATCCTGAAAAGATTCTATATCACTAAGGCGTTCAATCGGGTTGAGGTTGATTTTTTCAAACAATCTCTGATAAACGCCGCCGGCAGACGTTTCTTCAGTAACCGTGTTTGCCGCCGGTGCGGCCTGATTCTTTTGTTGAGCCATTTTTCAAATTCCTTTCCTACACATTCTGCTGAAACAAAACAGCGCCGTAACTCGGCGTATCAGACCTCTTTAGGCGCCAGTGCAGCCAATTCGGCGCGCAGTTCATCGCTTAAGGCTTCATCCTTAAGAATGTTTTCAAGCTCGCGTCGGAATGTGCCGTTATCCAGAAGATTGGACTTGAGATCGCGCAACAGATTACGCATGGAAAGCAAGGCGCGCAGCTGCGGGATCTGGCGAGCGACCTGCTCTGGTTCAAAATCTTTCATATCGCGGAAGGTCAGTTCCACATCATCTTCGCTATTATCGCCAGCCAAAGTATTTTTAACTGCCAATTTTACTTTGGGCGCATATTCCGCAAGCACATTGTTAAAGTTATTTTTATTGATGGAGATTTTCTCGCGTTCAGCCAGCGGACGATCGTCTTGCCCATTGCTGTAATCGCCCATGGCCAACAATTTGAGAGGCAGTTCGACTTTATTTTCGGCACCGCCGGTGTGGAGGTTGAGCTTAATATTTACGCGTGCAGATGGAATTTCATCCTGGAAGCTATTTGCCATATAAATACCTATAACGCCATACGGGTTAGTGAATGCCGGGGGTAAAAGAACAGTAATTTAAGTCGCCACAAATTACCATGCGCCAATTAAAAAGAAAAATGAGCGGCTGATGAAAACATAATCATAAAAATTATAACCATTTCAAACAGCGTTATGACCATTAATGCAAATAAGGTTACAAAATGTAAAAATAAGAATCAAAATCACACAAAAACAGCCTTGGCGCGCAGGATGGACAGTTACCAAAAACAAATAAAATCATTATAAATCAAAAATATAAATAAATAACGCTTACCTAAAATAATATAAACAAGATAATAATTAACACCAAAATTAAATTATAAACAACATAAACAATTCCAAATAATAACCATTAGAAACAATTAGAATGATAACACTTTATCAGCATTTTCCTAAAAAAATCCGTATTTGAAATATCGCTATGAACAGTATTTTTCAGCCTATAAAATAAAAAAACGGCGCTATTTTAGGAATATCCCTAAAGACAACCCGCTCTCGACCCTCCCTCTTATAAAGATACATCTTGTTTGCAACATAGGGAAAATCCGAAAAATGGAATATTAATACTCCATGCTTATAAATGTGATACACATCACATTTATAAACTAACAAAAATTGAGATAGAATCCATCAATTAATAATGTTTAATTGATATTAAAAATCTTAGATTATATTTAATACCGCCGCTATTTGAAGCGCCATAAATTTCCCCGGTCACCGCCTCCCGAGAGTTACATAATTTCGCGCCTTATTTCCGACAATTCTGCGGCGTGCGGAAAGGAGCCGAATGAGATAAGAATATATACCCTGGATAATTCGAGTTGCGGGACAAAACTCAAACGCGGTTTTAAACAGCGCCTGCGCTGGTGGGCCACCAGGCTGAATAACGCGGCAGGTGGAGGACAAATTCGTCAGGAACGAATTTGACCAGCCAACGACCGGCCTCCGGTGAGAGACAGGATGTCTCTCATTAATCCCGATGAGCTTACCCAAGTCGGTGATTCAAACCTGCCTCAAGAGAAGATCGCGGCCGTAGCCGGACGCTGCACGCATTCCGGCTAGCGTCCATGAGCCGGAAGCGTCATCCTACGCCGCCGGCTTTTATCGACGGGAAATGGTGAGGTGAAAATAACGCGGGATAATCAGCCGGCTTATTACACTGATGTTTAGATATGACTGCCGATGGAAAGGCAACCGGTTAGCAAAAACATCAGGCTCACGCCGCTGGACAGTAAAAATAGCTTTTTCATCATAAAAATCCTCTGGGAATCGTCGCTGCTGAAACGCGCGCCCTTTCTTTCATCAGAACAAGGAAACACACCCGGTCAGTAACAAAACGGAGACCAATCCACCCAGTAACATCATGCCTTTCATATCATCCTCCACACGTAAAAGAATTCGCACAACTTAACCGTACAGTTTAGTTTTAATTTATTTAAATTATCTTGTCAAGCGCCGTTCCCTCTTGCCGCCATCCGCGCATGTTCTCTGCGGCAAATCAGGCCACGTCCTCTCGCAATGAATAACTCAACGCGCGAAAACAGCAAGAAAACTTTGCTTCAGACCATTGACAAAATCAGATATTACTCGCCCCGCTATCTCTATCTGACGGACGGATTTGTCAGCAAACTCAAGCTTTGCTTGACACTAAACCGCCCTGGATCAAAACTAAACCGTACCGTTTTATACGCTAATTGTAAGACGGCCCGCTCGGCGGTTCAAGATTCAGCGAATAACGCCGCTAGGGTGGGAATTGAAAAAATGCGGAAGAGCCGATCATGGCGACACTATGAAAGTATACCCTCATCTGACGATCTGTCCCTACTGCGATAGCGTGTATCGATACCGGAAACTCGCCGTTGGAGAAAGCGCGCGTTGCGAACGTTGCCGAACGGTGTTGTATCACGCCGAGCGGCTCAATATCGAACGTATGCTGGCGCTGACGCTGACCGCCCTGATCGCCTTTTTCATCGCCAATTTTTACCCGATCATAACCGCCAGCCTGCACGCTACGCAAAATAGCGCCACGCTCTGGCAGGCATCTTTCGCGCTGGCTCGGGGAAGCACCCTGCCGATGGCGATTTGCATGCTTTTCCTGCTGATCATCATCCCATTGCTGCAGATTACGCTCTTTGGCTGGCTGCTTATCTATGCGCTTCGGGGTTTGCGCGCGCCCGGTTTTACCTACGTCATGAAGTGGCTTATATGGCTCCGTCCCTGGAATATGCTTGAAGTCGGGATGCTGGGCTTTCTGGTTTCAGCAATCAAACTTTCCGACCTGGTGCATATTATTCCCGGAGCGGGATGCTGGGCGATGGCGGCGCTCATGCTGCTTCTGACCATATTAAACCACCACGATATCCGCGCCCTATGGGCGCTTGCGCCTTTGCCCGCGGAGGAGAAAACCGTCGTCATGGATAGTCCTGATGATGCCCGCCGCGGCCGGCTGCGCGCATGCCCGATATGCGATCTGGTCTGCGAGCCGGGGCGCGCCGACGGCGCGACGCCCCGCTGCCCGCGCTGTCGGGCGCGTCTGCATCGCCGGCGCCCCGACGCGCTCCAGCGCGCATGGGCGCTGCTGATTGCCGCCGTGATTTTTTATATCCCCGCAAACACGCTGCCCGTGATGTATACCGGCTTTTTCGGCCAGGGCGGCGCCAGCACCATTATGAGCGGCGTTATCGACTTCTGGCGCAGCGGCTCGTACGGCATCGCCCTGCTTATTTTCACCGCCAGCGTGGTTATCCCCTGTATGAAGTTTCTCGCGCTGGGATTGCTGCTGATCGCGGCGCAGCGGCGAAGCGCCTGGGCCATGGCGGAACGAACCACGCTCTACCGCTTTACCGAATTTATTGGCTACTGGTCGATGCTTGATGTGGTGGTGGTGGCCTGCGTTTCGGCGCTGGTCCAATTTCAGGCGCTCAGCGAAGCGCAACCGCGCAGCGGCATTCTGTTTTTCGGCCTAGTGGTGATATTAACCATGCTGTCCGCCATGAGCTATGACCCGCGGCTTACCTGGGAAGGTGATGACCAATGACCCCTGAACACGAACAATTCGACGAGCCGTCCGTCGCCCGTCGACGCTGGCGCCTTTCGCCCATCTGGCTGGTTCCGGGCATCGCGCTGCTGATTGGCGCCGCCATGCTGATAAATAGCTGGCTCGCTTCCGGACCGGAACTCACGCTCTCCTTCCAAACGGCAGCCGGCCTGGAGGCGGGGAAAACCGCCGTCAAATATAAGGATGTGACGGTGGGGATCGTGAAGGCCATCAAACTGAACGCCGACAGTTCGCGGGTTATGGTGCGCGTTCAGCTCGATAAAAGCGCGGAGGATCTGGCCCGCGCGGACACCCGTTTCTGGGTGGTGCGGCCGCGCGTCGGCATCGGCGGCGTGACGGGGATCGACACCCTGCTTTCAGGCGCTTATATCGGCGCTGACAAAGGGAATTCACCCCAGTCGAGCCGGGATTTTGTCGCGCTTGAATCGCCGCCGGCCATCATCAATGGCGTGGCCGGCTCCCGTTTTATCATACAGACCGACGATTTGGGATCGCTGGATATCGGCTCGCCGGTCTATTACCGCCGCGTCCAGGTCGGACGGATCGCGTCGTACCAATTGAATGACGACGGAGAGCACGTCAACCTCCAGGTTTTTATCGAAGCGCCCTACGATCGTTTCGTTACCCCGAATTCGCGTTTCTGGAACGTTAGCGGACTGGATCTCTCCGTGGGCGCCAACGGTTTCCGCCTGCGCACGCAGACGGTCGCGGCCATTATGGCCGGCGGCATTGCCTTCGCCACGCCGGAGTCGGATAAACAGAGCGACGCGCTCCCCGCCCCGTTCCCGAAAGAGTATGTGCTGGCGAAAGATCTGGAGTCCGCCATGGCGCCGTCGGACGGCCCGCCGATTAAATTTACGCTACGTTTTGAACGCTCGCTGCACGGTCTGTCTGTCGGCGCGCCGGTGGAGTTTTCCAGTATAAAAATCGGTCGAGTAACCGCAGTCGATCTTGATTACAACGCCACCGGCTATCGTTTTCCGTCGGTAGTCGGTATCGAAGTCTATCCCAGCCGGCTCGGCAACGTGCTGAATAAACTGCCCAAGCCGGCTGAGGGGCTTGAGCAGGCGACCGCCTTATTTACCCGCGATCTGGTGGCGCACGGACTGCGCGCGCAGGTATCGTCCAGTAACCTACTCACCGGACAGCTCTATATTTCTCTCGATTTCGTGCCCAATGCCGTCAAAGTTCCGTTCGATATGCAGGCTCGCCCGCTGGTTCTGCCGACGGTCAGCGGCGGATTTGACCGTTTGCAGGAACAGATGGCGAGCATCATCGGCAAAATCGATAAAATGCCGCTGGAGTCCATCGGACAAAACCTTAACGCTACGCTGGCCGGGCTGGATAAAACCCTCGTGCAACTCAATGGGCGAACACTGCCGGAAGCAAACCTGCTCATCAGGCAAATGCGGCTGACAACCCGCAGCGCTCAGGATCTGCTGGCCGAGGATTCGCCGCTGTCGATCGGTTTCACCCAGACCTTGCAGGAGGCCTCGCGCACGCTGAGCGCCCTGCGCAACCTGGCCGATTGGCTCGAACGTCATCCGGAATCGCTGCTGCGGGGCCGCCCGGAGGACTCATCCCTCATCGACGCGGAACGGATAAATTCATCCCCTAAAGGCTCGCAAAAATGATCTTAATGTCGCGACTGTGTTTATTTACCCTGATAGCTTCGCTGGCGGGCTGCGCCTCGCCGAGGGTGCGTTACCATACCTTGGTTTCGCCGCCCGCGGCGACGCAAAATAGCGTACGGCCGGCGCCATTTGCCATCGAGGTTCTGCCGGTCGGCATTCCGGCGCAAATCGACCGGGCCCAGCTCATCGTACGCCTGGGCGAAGGCGACGCGCTGGCGCTGGACAACGAACGCTGGCTCAGCCCGCTGGGCGATGAGTTCCGTTCGGCGCTGTCCGCCGGACTGGCGGAACGGCTGGGCGCGCAGGATATATCAGGCCTGGCCCGAGCGGACGAAAAACAGGCGATCAGAGTATGGCTGCAGGTACGGCGCTTCGATACCTGGCCCGGTCAATTCGTCAGGCTGGAGTCGGACTGGAGCCTGAGCGCCCGGGATGGCGAAGGCCGCACGCGATGGATTTGCCGCAGCCGGCTGACGCAGCCCGCCGAGCGGGGAGACGCCGGCATGTTCGCGGCGCAGCGACAGGCCGTCGTCCGACTGACGGACCAGATTGCCGATACGCTGCGCGACTGGATAAGCGGCGGCAATGGCGCGCCTTCCGCCGGAGATACGACTGTATCATGCCGGAAACCGTCCTGAAGCAAGTGGGGATAGCCGGTTGAATAACACGCGCCGCTCTTTCTCGCTATGCTAAACTCCCGTTAATCTTGGAAACACCACGCAATGGAGTATTGGCAATGCCGAAAGAACCGCAAAAAGAACAAGATGACGCCCAACAGGATAAAAGCGCCTCCTCTGCGACGCATGAATTACTTAAATCACGCTCCGTTATTATTTCAGGCGAGATAAATCAGAAGCTGGCTGAATAAGGTTATCGCGCAACTGCTTATTTTGCAGGAGATGGGCGATGAACCGATCAAGTTATTTATCAATAGCCAGGGGGGTCATGTCGAGGCGGGCGACACTATCCATGACATGATTAAATTTGTTAAACCCAGAGTGCTGGTCATCGGCACCGGCTGGGTCGCCAGCGCGGGTATCACCATTTATCTGGCCGCGGATAAACAGGATCGTTATACCCTGCCCAATACGCGTTTTATGATACATCAGCCGTTAGGCGGCGTTCAGGGCCGCGTCACGGATATTCAGATCGAAGCCAATGAGCTATTACGCATCCGCACCCGCATCAATAAGCTGATTAGCGAGGCGACAGGACAACCGCTGGCGAAAGTGGTGGAAGATACCGATCGCAATTATTGGATGTCGCCTGAACAAGCCATTGACTACGGCATCGCCAGCCATCTGATCACCCGTTGGGATCAGCTGGACGCTTAATCGAACCCATCGGTAAAGAGCGACATCCGCGCACAACGGCAGGTCAGGCGCGCCTGACCTGATGATATAAGACGCCGTTAAGCGCTTAAATCCCGCCCTTCAGCATTCTCTGATTCTTTCACCGGCCGGCATGGCCGAAAAGAACGCGCCCAAAAACCGCTGATACAAAGCATTACGCCGCCAACCCATTCCTTCAAGGTATGGAATGCCGTGGAATTGCTTATCAAATCAATATATTTGCTGTCATCTCGCATCGATAGGCTTGCTGCTGGTGTCAACTGTCGCAGTTGGCGTACGCGTGCAATCCTTATTTCACCGCCCCGATGCGGGCAAGGAACACATTCAATGAACATCGCTTTCCCCGTTTCGCCGCGCTCGTGGCGTTACCACAATCCGGTGGCTATTCACGTCGGCCCCGGCACGCTGGCGCGCTTGCCCGCGCTGGTCGGCAACCGCCAGGCCGTACTGCTCACGTTTGCGGAGGCGCCGGCGTTGGGGCTGAGCCAGCGCCTGGGCGAACTGCTCGGCTCAAACCTTCTGGCGACCCTCTCCGATATTCAGCCCAACCCGGATATCACCGCCATCGCGGCGCTGTATGATCGTTTGTGGCGCGACTACCCCGACGCGGATTGCATTATCGCGTTAGGCGGCGGCAGCTGTATCGATAGCGCCAAATCCATGCTGGGCGGCACCCCTTCCGGCACCTTCGCCGAATGGCGCGCGCATTTGGCTCAGGGCGCGCCGGCCCCTACAGGGCGCCGCCGACGCCTCATCGCGATTCCCACCACGTCAGGCACCGGCAGCGAAGTCACCCCCTGGGCCACGATCTGGGATCGCGCGCGCGGCCGGAAATACTCTCTGCATCAGCCCTGGACCTGGCCGGAAGCCGCCATCATCGACCCCGAGCTAATGCGTTCGCTGCCCAGGGAGACAACCCTGATCGGCGGTCTGGATGCGTTGTCCCACGCCATGGAGTCAATCTGGAACATTAACCGCAACCCGGTTTCAGGCTGTCTCGCCGTCCAAGCCGCGCGCGCCATTATCCGTACCCTCCCCGCGCTGCTGCAAGACCTTGAGAACCCCGCGCTGCGCGCTGCGATGGCCGGCGCCGCCCTGGAGGCCGGCCTGGCTTTCTCCAATACCAAGACGGCGCTGGCCCACTCTCTGTCTTACGACATTACGCTTAACCATAACGTGCCGCACGGCATCGCCTGCTCGTTCAGCCTGCCGCATATCATGAAGCTGGCGCTGGGCCGCGACGCGGAGACAGACGCGCGCCTGCTGGCGATCTTCCATGCCGACGACGCCGCGCAGGCCATCGACATCCTTGAACGTTATCTGGCATCGCTGGGCGTCAGCACCAACCCGAACGACTACGGCATTACCGCCGCAGCATGGCCGACGATGCTCCGCGACGCGCTGCGCGGCCCGCGCGGCCGTAACTTTATCAACGCCACTCCAATAACTGACTGAACCGATACGCTTATGACTCATAACCAATCCACGCACAACACCCCGGTCAACGCCGTCATTTTCGACTGGGCGGGCACGCTGGTCGACTTCGGCTCGCTGGCGCCGACGCAAATTTTCGTCGATGCATTTTCCTCATTCGGCATTGACGTCACCCTGAAACAGGCGCGCGAACCGATGGGGCTGTCCAAACGGGAACATATCCGGCAACTGCTTTTGATGCCCGAGGTCCGTCGCCAATGGCTCGCCCGTTTCTCCCGTGAGCCGAGCGAAGCCGATATCGACGCGGTGTACACCCGTTTTATGCCGTTGCAAATCGCCAAGGTCGGCGCCTATTCGGCGCCGATTCCCGGCGCGGCGGCGACGCTCGACTGGTTGCGCCGGCATAATATCAAGATCGGTTCCTGTTCCGGCTATCCGCGCGCCGTGCTGGACGTGCTGCTGCCACTGGCCGCGAAACGCGGCGTCCAGGCCGACCATGCCGTCGCCGGCGATGATCTGCCCTCCGGCGCGCGTCCCGGCGCCGGCATGGCGCTGGCCAACGTACTGGCGCTGGGCGTTCAGGATGTGCGCGCCTGCGTCAAAGTGGACGACACCGTCCCCGGAATCGAGGAGGGACGCAACGCCGGCATGTGGTGCGTCGGCATCACGCTTTCCGGCAATGAAGTGGGATGCGCGCCCGAGGAGCTCACGCAGCTTGCGCCCGGCGAACTGGTCGCGCGCAAAGCGCTGGCTGAAGCGAGGCTGCGCGCCGCCGGCGCCCATTATGTGATTGATAGCGTGGCCGATCTGCCCGCCGTTATTCATCAAATTGAAAGAATGCGCGCCTATCCTTGAGGATTCGGACAACAGGAGCACCGCCCATGATCTACGCACAGCTACGCGCGTTCCTTGCCGCCGCCCACAGCAACAGCTTCTCCGAGGGCGCCAGGCTCCTCAACATTACCCAGCCGTCTATTTCCAAACAGATACGCGATCTGGAAAAACGCTGCGGGGAGCCGCTGTTCGAGCGGATTGGGCGGTCGGTCAGGCTAACGCCCCTCGGTTTGAGGGTGATGGAAATATCCAAACGGATGATGGACGCCGAGCTGGACTGTCTGCTGCTGTTCAACGATGTGGCCGCGCTGGAGGCGGGAGTTCTGCGCATCGCCGCAGTGGGGCCATACCACCTGATGACCATACTGCCCGAATTCCACAGCCGCTATCCGAAAGTAAGAATCAACGTGCGTTTCGGCGGCTCCAATCATGTCGAGGAGGCGGTACGCCAATTCGACGCCGATATCGGCATACTGGCGATGGCGCCGGGCCGCGCCATGCCGGAAATGGACGCCTTTCCTTACCGCAGCTGCCCGATAGTGCTGAGCGTGCCGGCCGACCATCGGCTGGCGCGGGCCGAGCGTCTGAGCGTACAGGATCTCGCCGCCGAGTCCATTATCCATCGCGAGCCGGGCTCCACCACGCGTCAGATATTCGAAAACGTGTTATATGCCGAAAAGACGGGCGTAAACAGTATATTGGAAATCGGCAGCCGGGAGGCGATTCGCATCGCCGTCGCCAACGGCCTGGGCATCGGCTATGTTTCCGAAGACGAGATCGTGCCGCATCCGAATATTCGCCATATTCCCTTATCCGGCCCGACGCCCCGCACCAATGCGACGCTGATATGGCGTAGCGGGCGCGACGACAATACCCTGGTGAAAGCCTTCCTGAACGTAGCCCGCGAACAGGCTATGGGCTAATCTCCAGACAACGGCAGCTCATCGCCAAACTCCGCGCCAGCGCCAGCGACGCCGACTGCTCATCGGCGAAGCGGTCGCCCTGGATTTCCAGAATCATCATGGCGTCCGGCGCGACGGCCATATCGGCGAATAGCGCCGGCCAGGGAATGTCTCCCCATCCCAGGGGCAGATGCAGATCGCCAATGCCCAGCGCCGTCGCTTCCGCCGGCCGATAGAAACGGCGATCGTCCTGAGGAATGCCGAAACTATCGTGTACGTGTAAATGCCCCGCCACCGCCGACAGCGTCTGTATTTCACGCCGCCAGTCCAGACCGCGCCGGGTGCATTCGATATAAGCGTGGCTGAAGTCGAGAACGCCGCAGACGTGCGCATGTCCGATTTGGCGAATCGTCCGCGCCACGGCCGCGGGCGACTGACAGTATTCGTCCTCTCCGGTCACGAAAATATTTTCCAGCCCGATCCTCACGCCGTAACGCTGCGCGACATCGCCAAGCTCAGCCAGCGCGTCGCGTTCCCGGCGCGCCGCCTGCTCGCGTTGCGCCGGATCGGCGCCGCGCAAATGCCCGCTATGCTGTACCAGCATCGTTGCGCCGATAGCATCGCAGACCTCCAGCATGGCTCTGACGACGGCCTTCTGACGCGCCAGATCGCGGGCATCCATCAGGTTGCCGCTGACCAAGCCGTGGACGCTGTAGCGCAGCGCGCGGCGGCGCGTAATATCACGCAGCTTGGCCAAACGGCTTCTCACCGCTCGGCCGCCGCAAACCACTTCTTCGCCAAAAAGCGATATTTCGGCCGCCTCGGCGCCAAGCGCCTCGATTTCCGCCAGAGAGGCGTCGAGCTGTTTCAGATCGCCGGTTCCCATATAGCTGGTAAAGCCGATGGCGGCGATAGGAGAGCCGGAGCTCTGACGACGGCGCGATATTGCTAATTCGGACATCATATTCTCCACGATTATTGAGAACTATTCGACAGCCCCCGCACCAGGTAGCGATGCAGAACAAGGCAGACCAGCACCGGAGGCAGCATGGAAATCAGCGTCCCCGCCATGGCGATGTGCCATTCAGGCAAACCGTCGCCGCCCGGCGCCAGAGCGCGGATGGCCACCGTCGCGGTTTGATAAGCGGGATCCGAAACGGCCAGCCGCGGCCATAGATATTGGTTCCAGGAGTAGATAAACAGGATCGTTCCCAACGAGATGATATTGCCGCGCGACATCGGCATTAGGATATCGAAGAAGAAACGCATGGGAGAGGCCCCATCTATCCGGGACGCTTCCAGCACTTCGTCGGGAATGGTCATAAAACACTGCCGGAACAGAAAGGTGCCCGTGGCGGAAGCGATCAGCGGCAGCATCAATCCCGAATAGCTATTCAGCAGATTCACCCGCACGGAAATTTCCGTACCGAACAGCAGTTGCCACAGCGCCCTGATCGGCGCCAGCAGATCGGACGCCACGCCGTAGGTCGGCGCCACGCGGATCTCCAGCGGCAACATAAGCGACATAAAAACCAGAATAAAAAACAGGTGGCGCAGCCTGCCGCGGAAGTAAACGATGGCAAAGGCGCTCAGCGCGGCGATGACAATCTTGCATAGGGTTACGATAACCGCGACCAGCAGGCTATTGAGCAGCGCCGGCCCCAATCGGGCGCGCGTCCAGGCTGCGGCCAGATTATCCGCCAGCGCGCTTCCCGGCAGTAGGCTGAAGGGTAGCGCATTGACCTGGCTGAGCGACTGGGTGGCGGCGGAAATCACTATCCACAGCGGGCCGGCAATCGCCAACGCGCCCAGCAGCATAACCCCGTACGCGATCAGATTGACGTTTCGGGCATTCTCGTACATAGGATGTTCCCCGTTATTTATAGTGCACGCGGCGTTCGATAACGCGGAACTGCAGCATGGCGAGCGCGACGGTGATCGCCACCAGCAGCAGACTTTGCGCGGCTGAGCCGGAATAATTCAGCCCCTCGAACGCTTCATTAACCAGTCGGTAGATCAGCAGATCGGTGGCTTTCGCCGGTCCGCCCTGGGTGGTCATATCGATGATGCCGAACGTATCCGGCCCCACCAGGCTCTCATTGAGGTTCAGCACGAACAGGAAAAACAGCGACGGCGTCAGCAGCGGCAACTGAATATCCAGCGCGCGCTTGAACGGCCCGGCGCCGTCAAGAGCGGCGGCTTCCAGCAGATATCGGGGAATAGCCCGCAGACCGGCCAGCAGAAACAAGAAGTTATACCCCACCCATTTCCAGGAAAAGCAGGCTACCAGCAGCGCCATGGCGTGCGTGCTGTCGCGCGTCGGATCCCAGGTTCCCGGCCGCCAGGCATTCAGGCCGGCGAGCAGGCCGGCCTCGGGGCTGAAAATAAAGCTGAAAGCCAGGCCCGCGGCGGGCGCCGCCACGGCGTAAGGCAGAATATAGAGTACGCTGCATGTATGCGCGCCGCGCAGCCCGCGGTCGACGCATATCGCCAGCGCCGTCGCCGCCGCCAGCGACAAAAGCGGCGCGGTCAGCGAAAAAAGAAGGCTTTGGCGCAGCGCGCGGGCATATTCCGGGTCGGCGAATATTTCCCGGAAATTGTCCCAGCCGACGAAAATACGTCCGCCGCCGCCAAACGGCGGCTCCAGCGTGAACGACCAATCGATGAGCGAGCTGGCCGGCCAGTAGATAAACCACAGCACCAGCGCCAGCTGCGGTAGCGCCAGCCACAGGGGGAGCCAGCGATTCGGGTATGACTGTTTTTTCATGGCTTACCGGCGTCCGTGCCCGATTCAACACGCCGATTGGCATAGGTTTTCTCAAAACGCCGCAGGATGACATTACCGCGCGCCACGGCGCGATCCAACGCCGCCTGCACCGACATCCGGTTCGTAAAGATCGCCTCCATAGCGTCAGACATTTCGCGGCGGATCAGCGAAAAGCCCCCCAAACGGATACCGCGCGTATTTTCAGATACGGGAGACCAGGACAGGCTCTCGATGGCCATCTCTTTGCCGCGGTTTTCCGGACGCTGATAGAATCCTGTCGCCTTCATGGCGGTAAACGCGCTGCGCGTAACCGGAATGTAGCCGGTAACGCCGGACCACCACTCCACATTTTCAGGCTTGGCCAGAAAATCGAAGAAGGCCGCGACCCCGTCGTACTCCTGCGCCGGGCGATTCTTCATCACCCACAGGGAGGTGCCGCCGACGATGGAATTCCGGCGCGGCGTCCCTTTCCATACCGGCAGCATGGCGACGTCCCATTGCACCTTCGGATCCAGCGTCGCTTTGATGGTATCGTAAAAAGCGATGGAGGTTTGCATCATCTGGCACTGGCCGGAAGCGAATGAGGGCACCACGCCCACGCCCTGCTGCGGCGTTTTCGTCACAAATAGCCCGGCGTCCGCCATGCGTTTAAAAAACGACAGGTGGTCGACCACCTTGGTGCGATTAATCAGCAGTTCGGCGTCCAGGCCGTCGTAACCGTTGGCGCGGGTGGCGAACGGCTGGTTGTGGATGGCGGAAAACTGTTCGATCGTCGGCCAGCTGTCGTAATCGAACGAGAACGGACAGTCGAAGCCGGCGGCCTTGAGCTTGACGGCGGCCGACTCAACCTCTTCCCAGGTCTGCGGCGCGCGCTCTACTCCGGCACGGCGCAGCGCATCCCGGTTCAGATAAAGCACCGCGGTCGAGGAGTTGAAAGGAAAAGCCAGTAGCTCGCCGGACGCCGTGGAGAAGTAGTTCGAGATGCCGGGAAAATAGTCCGCCCAATCCACATCGTAGCCATGTTCAGCCATCAGGCGGGTCACCGGGATGTAGGCGCCGGACAGCATCAGATCGAGCGTGGCGCCATCGAACACCTGCACCACCGCCGGATGCGAGTTCCCGCGATAAGCCGCAACCGTATTCTGCACCGCTTCGGCGTAGCCGCCCTGCCCCGTGCAGACGGCTTCGAACTTGTCCTGCGAGGCATTGAAGCGGGCGCAGGCGTCCTTGACCCTCTCGCCCAGATTCCCGGTCAAACCGTACCAAAATTCGAAACGCTTTTTTTCCGCCTTGACGGGATTGGCAACCGCACCGCCAGCCAGCACGCTCGCCGCAACAACCAGCGCAAGAATTTTTTTCGACATATCCAGAATCTCCAGCAGCGTTATCTCATAAACCCAGCGGGGATGGCTTCTCCCCAGGAATAACGGCGATGATAGAGACTTTTCATGACAGCCAACCTATGAGTTTGATAACCCCTAATCTGATAAATCATTGCTAAAACGCATGAATGCGCGCAGCGCGCAACCGTCCCTGGCGCGGCACGACGCCGGCAACCGTCTGATATCAAGGGAAAAGATGGCTATCAATGAGATAACGCCGGCGGCGACCCCCTAGCTGGGGGTTGCCACCCGCCTTATCAGCGGAGGACCGCGCGATCACTGCAAATAATCGCGCAGTATATTATTCAATGCCGGGAATTGATGGAAACCATCGCAGTCGAGGAAGTGTCCGCATCCGGTAAAGCTATAGAGTTCGGCATCCAGCTGCTCGCGCAGTTTTATCGTGTGATGCGGTGCAACAACGGTATCGTCCGAAGACAGGATGGTGATCCGATGTTTTATCGTTTTACGCAATAGGTCGAAGTCAATTTGCGCCGCGGTGAAATCGTTAAGTTCGGGATGCGTTTCGATCCGTTCCGCAAATCCAGACACCAGAATAACGCCCCCGACCTTTAACCGCTGATGCAAAGAGGACAAATAGCGCAAAACGGTGACGCAGCCTAAACTGTGTCCGATAAACCAGGTTTTTTCATTGGGCATATCAATCGTATGGCGCAACTGCGCCAGCCATTTATCAGGCTTAGGCGCGCGCGGCATCGGCATTTTAGGAATAAAAACCTTGATATCGGCGTCTTCGCACTGTTGGCGTAGCCATTGAAACCAATGATGTCGCGGCGTCGACAAGAATCCATGTACTATGATGATATTATTGACATAGCTCATACATCCTCCTGCGGGTGCAAGGAACAAGCGCTGGCCCAAAGAACAATGCGTCTGTCGAGATAGGCACATAACGGCGCAACCATAGCGCGTTTCTGTGTCAAGCGCATGTCAGACCATAAAAACAGGTTTACGGACGCCCTCGTCATTTCATTAAAACGTAAATAAACCTTCATTTTAATGAAACCAAAATGGAGCATATTTGAAATATAAGGATTATTACCAACACCTCGTTGAAGGAGTCATTATGTCGTTAGTGCAGGCATCCACATATTCCGAAGCTGAAGAGCTGATTCAAGCCGGAATTGCCAGAAAGATAAAATTAGCGTTTGATATCGGAAGCGATGATTTTTTCAAACTTGCTATGATGAGTGCGGACAGAGGCGGGAAAATATTTAAAAAAGATGACTATTTTGTTATTTCGATGAAAAAAATAATTATTCCAGAAAACATTAGTTAAAATAATAAAAAACCTGAACAACAGGAACAGATTCCGACAGCGCAAACAATAACCCACTCCAATAGCTGACGTCGGTCGGCTTTAAACAGCATCGAATATCCATTCTCATCTTATCGCCGGAACGTCCTTCGATATACCGCCAAAGACGGCGCGCTTATCAAAGGGGAACGCCGGCGATAAGATTTTCGCGGGTCTATCCCACGTCGCAATCATCGCCCGCCAGGCGATATCAGGAAACAGACGACCTTCTATAATGAATTTCACATACCTGGCCGCCTTTCGCAATGGTGTTTCCCAATTCAAACTCCAAATTGGCAAATGCCGTCGCCAGCGCGCTGTCTCCCTCCATGCAGATATCGCATAAGTTCGCCAGTTCATCCGTGCTTCTATTTTGCTGCAGCCACTTATTAACATACGGACAGTAATGAAAGTGAACCTGAAACTCTTCTTCTGTCGCCTTGATTAACTCCATCTCATAAACATTAGGCTCTAAACCGGAGGTGAATGTTTTTGAAAACTCAACGATATCATTAGGATTTTTCATCGACTGCGCCATATCCCGGCCATTGGCGGCGCCATAGTTATAAATAGCGGCGCGGGCGAAGCCGTCATCCAGACCTTTACTTTTCGCTTCATCAATCATATTGGCAATGGTAGACGCTCTTTTTTCCGTTACGCCTCTTAAGGCCAACGTTACCTCATCATTTATTGATGGCGTATTATTTTTCTTTATTTCATTCAGTAATTTACCACTCATCATCACAACCTCTTTATTTATTATCCCCAGATGGAAATCTTAATCAAAAAAATAGTCGAGCCTTGAAACCAGGATGCATGATTTCATATTTAAAACCATGCATTCCTATTTCATCACGACCTAAAATTTGCTTGGAACCGTTATATCTTTAGCGCCATCTAAAGCATAAACATCTTCGCCAAGCCACTTCACGGACAATTTCGCCAATGTCCCGTCATTTTTCAGATCGACTAATACTTTATCAATTGCTTTTAATAATTCAGCCGACTGCGGCGTTTTGCTATACAGGAATACGTTCGGGAAAATCCCCACGGAGTTGGACACTTTCAGATTTAAATCGATTTTTTTAGTCACGGCCAGAAATGCGCCGATGGGATAAATAGCGGCATCATACTCGCCGGAAGCCACCGATTTGAAAATATCGGCCGCCGTTTCCTCGCCCGTTGCCTTTAACACAATCTGATTATCGGGATTCGCCGCATTGTAGTCGGAAATAACCTGATAACGCGCGTCGCTGACATGGATAGGAACCAGACGTTTTCCCGACTTGGCAAAATCCGCCAGGGAGTTTATTGCGTTATCGTCTTTTCTTACGATCAAGCGCAAATCGCTTAAACCCGTCGGCTCTTTTGAATAGTCGTATTTTTCGGCGCGTTCCTTATTAATATAGAAGTGATTCGCCGCCAAGTTATAGGTTCCCGTAGATAATCCGACTAACATCGCATCGCGGGATACCGCGTTAAAGTGAAATGAGTATTGCGGCAATTTTTCATCAATAATGCCCAGCAGTTCGCCATCGTAACCGGAAAACTTACCGGCATCGTCAACGAAAGAAAAAGGAAAAGAATTTTCATTAATGACCACTTCGACCTCTTTCACCTGGCCGCCTGCCGGCGCAGCGCCGTTGCCTGCGGCGCCCTGGTCGGAATTCGACGCGTTATCGCATCCCGCGATGCCCAAGGCTAGCGCGGCGACGACTGCATATAAATATTTTTTACTCATATTATTAATCAACTCCTGTGATAAATTAGCACCCTGAATTTTACAACCGATTACTTGTAACAACTCAGTCTAACTTCCAAACAACGTAATGATTTTGAAATGGTAAAACAGATAATCAAATAGATAACAAACGCGATTAGATAAGCATCAATATAGTGAAATCCTCTGGCCGCCACAAAAGTCGCCTTTCCCATAATATCCATAACGGAGATGGTATAAACCAAAGAGGTATCTTTGATTAAATCAATCACCACGCTGGTATAGTTAGGCAAAGCCTGGGTCGTCGCCTGGGGGAAAATAATCCGCGGCAAGTAGGTGCGTCTCGGCAGGCCAATCGACCATGCCGCCTCAAGCTGCCCCTTATCGACAGAGTTATATGCCGAACGAAAAACTTCAGCGAAATAAACGCTAAACGTAATGGTGAAGGTGATTATCGCCACCAGAGTAGGGTTGAGTTTGTTGGCTCCCAGGGCAATGGAATAATCGCCTTTTAATGCGCCGACGAAATAGGGGAACGCAAAATAGAGAAAATAAAGAACGGCCAAATTAGGCACAGAACGGCTGAACGACATAAAAACAGCCACGATGGGATACAGCACCGGTATGCGTTTTATTTTTATAACCGCGAAGATAAATCCCAGCAGCGTAGATAATATAATTGATGCCAAAGCAATACCTAATGTTAACGGAACAGCTTGTAAAACAGCTGGAAAGTTAACAATAAAGAAATCTAAGTTGAACACAATATATACCTTCTAATCTAATAGATACCGATATTTCTTTTCTAAGAACTTCATGATAACATCAATTAACACATTGATTATCCAATAAATAATAATTACTGAAATAAAAGCCTCCAGCTGGTTTACTCCATAATTACTATTCGAGATTTTTTTAGCGCGCCCAAAGACATCGACAATACCGATCAAACTGACTAACGAGGTAAGTTTAACAATATTAATCATTAAATTACCCAGGTTAGGGATGGCGATAATGGTGGCCTGGGGCAAAATAATGCGGAAAAAACCGCCCCAAACAGGAATGGCCAGGCTGTTTATCGCCTCAAGCTGCCCCTTATCCACAGCGCTATAGGCCGAACGCATCATTTCCGAAAAATAGGCGCTCATGCCCAACGTAATCGCCAGGATCGCAAGAAAGCTATCGCTGAATAACCGGTGGCTGGCTCCCAGCTGCGACAGAAGAACTTTTGAACCAAAAAAAACCAAAAAGATTAACAGCAGCAGCGGCGTGCTGCGCATAACATCGATATAAATCAGCGCCGCCGACCTTATTACTAGCCTCTTGCTCCCCTGCATTACGGTCAACAACAGGCCGAGCAACAGGCCAAAGACAAGCGACGTTATCGAGATATACAAGGTTACCGGCAGGTTCTCTAACAGTTTGGGGAAAATATCAATAATTTCAGATATATTAATAAATCTACTTTCCATTATGACAATCTCTTTTTAACCCGTTCAGGACTGATTTATATCGTGAAGTTGATACGTTCCAAAAATTCTTTCGTTCGCGCCTCTTTCGGGTTGCTGAATATTTCACGCGGAACGTTCTCTTCAACGATTAAGCCCTTTTCCATAAAAATGACGTTTGAGGCGACCTCATTGGCGAAACTCATCTCATGGGTAACGATAATCATCGTCTGCCCTTCCTGGGCGATTTCCTTAATCAGCTTTAATATTTCCCCCACGATCTCCGGATCCAAAGCCGACGTCGGCTCATCCAGAAGCAAAACTTCAGGATTCATCGCCAACGCTCTGGCAATACCGACACGCTGTTTTTGTCCTCCGGAAAGTTTACTGGGGTAGGTATCCTGCTTGTGCGCCAAACCAACCTTACGGAGCAAATTTTCAGCGATCGACTTTGCTTCATTTTTAGCCATTCCTTTGGCGTAAACCAACCCTTCCATAACATTTTCCAATGCGGTTTTGTTATTAAACAGGTTGTACGACTGGAATACCATCGCGGTTTTTGCACGAATATTTTGAATGTCTTTTTTACTCGCTTTTTCGCAGTCCACGGAAACCGTGTCGATGGTGATGCGCCCTTTATCAGCCTTTTCCAAAAAATTAATACATCTTAATAATGTTGTTTTTCCTGAACCGCTCGGGCCAATAAGGCAGACTACCTGACCCTTTTCGATCTCAATTGACGCCCCTTTCAAAACCTCTTCATCGTCAAAACGCTTATGAATATTTTCTAGCCTGATCATTAATATTTCCTATGTTACTTATGACGTCTTGATTTATAGGTAACAATATCTTTGTTATGGTGTGAACAAAACGTTTCTTCGATGCTCTATGCGCAAATAAATTCAAGCTGCAAAAGGGCGCCCCCGACCGACGTTCTCATGGATGGGCCGGACAGCAGAGCCGGCGCGCAT
This sequence comes from Brenneria populi, assembly GCF_036016195.1. NCBI lineage: Bacteria > Pseudomonadati > Pseudomonadota > Gammaproteobacteria > Enterobacterales > Pectobacteriaceae > Brenneria > Brenneria populi. Next base: position 28,328 of record NZ_JAYWTM010000011.1, read on the forward strand.
GCAACTTGCAGTATAGCGGCTATATCCCGGTCATTAAAAATGATACAAATGCAACCTTCATTTTGATACTAACATGGCGATCATTATTATCATATAATATTAGAGAATATATATATCCGACAAAATAATATAAGGTCATATATTAACCTATTGATATCATAAGAGAATGACGAATATTATATTAATAATATTTCACTGACTCTTCCACCACGGGACGAACCGCAATGGCGACGAATAAACGGCAGGTTTTTTTTGACTCACTTGACAACAAGAATGAAACGGTCTTAGCCAGCATTTGGCATCATTTCTTGAATAGTGATGAACAGGTCTATGGCTATAAAAATGACGCGGTGATAAAAAAAAATATTATTGCGCAGCAGCAGTTTTATCACAAAAACCGGCCAGACTTTACCAAGATAATGAGCGATGCCTTTCTTCTTCATCCATCCGTACTCAATACGGAGATTAACAGCGTTCAGGATTTTAAAAAAATAAAATCTATCGGTGGAGATAATGAGTGGATAATAAAACAAGTCGAGGCGATAAAAGCGATCGTCTCTTCTTACCACGGAGAGATCGCATCCATATATAATATTTTTGCTCCCGCATATTACTTTAGATTAAAGTTCGACATGGTTGATAATGATAGGAATAAGTTCCCGCGCCTTGTTGAGGAAGATCCCTACTTATTTTCATTAGCCTTGGGTAGAATAGCCGATGACATTACTCTATTAGTAGAAAAGCTAATCAATGAGGCGCATATCGATGGCATCTATCTGTGCGTGCAAAGCGTGCAAAGTCCCACATTCAGTGAAGAAAATTACCACAAATACATTGAGCCCAGCCAATTGCGGGTATTAAATTCAGCCAATCAGTTAAGCGATTATAATGTACTGCACATTTGCGGCTTTGAAGGAAGGGTAAATGATTTGCGGCATTTCGCCCACTACCCTGTTAAAGCCGTCAACTGGGCGACCTGCGTCGAAAATATTTCTCTGGAAGAGGGCAAACGAATATTTCCCGGCAAAGCCCTTCTCGGCGGTTTCGATAACCGGACTCATGGCGCGTTATATCAAGGTTTGCTCGGCGAAATTGAAAAGCAAACGAAAGAGATTATTGCCAAAAACGGCAAAGCGGGACTGCTGTTAGGCGCCGATTGCAGCGTGCCCAAAGAGACTGATTTTAAAAATATTCAATTTGCCGCACGGATAGCAAATAGTATTTAGCCTCTTGTCCCCGCCGGCGGCATCGCTATTTCGCCCAACGACGGAATGGATCCACGCATGATCGTATCCCGTTCGGCATCCGAAACGCGCTCACCGGCGCGCTCCTTTTCGGCCAGGATCGGCCCGCCGGAGGCGGGAAAATCCGCTGTTGCCGACGAGAGTCAACGCCCTATACCGGGTTCGTACCTGCCGGTTAGGAATACGATATACGAAAAATTCATTTCCGATTTAACCGCGGCTTCGGCCAAAATTCGTGTTGCCAATCCGGAAGATAAAACAACCGAGGCCGGACCGATCGACATATCCAAACACTGTCCGCCTATCCGTAACGTGCGGGAAACCGCGCGGACGGATGAGGCGAAAGCGCACGGCGATACGATTTTCGCACCCGATGTCTGCGGTGGTGACATCGCCCCAGCCTGCACGCGGGGAGTCGCACAATACACCATGCCCATGAAGCAATCAGCCGTCGCCATGCCGCTCAGCGACCGGACCGGTGCCGTCCGCATCGCCCACCGGCGAGGGTATGGACGTTCTACGTGCCGACAGCGAAGTCACGCGTCTCTGGACCAAAACCGCAGAGAACCCGCTGTTTGGCTTGATCTATGGCGCAGGAGAGGAAAAACCCGATGCCCATTTCACAACATTTAATCGCTGAAGCCACCGCATGGCGTCATGAGTTCCATGCCAATCCCGAATTGGGGTATAAAGAACACGCCACGTCTAAACGCGTGGCGGAATTACTCGCCTCATTCGGTCTTCAGGTCCATAGCGGCCTGGGGGGAACCGGCATCGTGGCGACGCTGGAACAGGGCCAGGGCCCCACGATTGGGCTGCGGGCGGATATGGACGCGTTGCCCATCACCGAGCTTGGCGATATTAGCTATAGGTCGCACAATAAAGGCGTCATGCACGCCTGCGGGCATGACGGCCACTCGGCGATTCTGCTTGCCGCCGCCAGGTATCTGAGCGAAACGCGCAACTTCAGCGGCACGGTGCATTTTGTCTTTCAGCCCGCCGAAGAGAACCTGGGCGGCGCTTACAAAATGGTCGCCGACGGGCTATTCGAGCGTTTCCCGATGGACGGGATTTACGCCCTGCATAACTGGCCCGGACTGCCGGTCGGCCACGTCGCCTTAAGCAGCGGCGTGATGATGGCTTCGCTGGACTCGTTCGAAATCGTTCTCACCGGGAAAAGCTGTCACGCCGCGATGCCGGAAAACGGCGCCGACCCCATCGTCGCCGCCTCGCAGCTGATACTCTCTTTGCAAACCATTCCCGCCCGCCGCTTGTCCCCTCAATCCTCCGCCGTCGTCAGCATTACCCAAATCTCCGGCGGCGAAGCGATTAACGTGATTCCGGAGAAGGTGACGCTGCGCGGCACCCTGCGATGTTTGCAGAGCGACGTGCGCGCCAAGGTCAAGTCTCTGATTAACGAATTCGTCAACGAACTCCCGCGCATTTTCGGCGTCACCGGCGAAATATCTTACTACCCGGGCTACCCGGTAACCCAGAATCACGAACAGGAAGCGCTGAACGTTCGCAGGGCCGTCAGCGGCGTATTAGGCGAATCCAAAGTCCACTGGCAGATCAACCCATCGATGGCGTCCGAGGATTTCGCCTGCATGCTGGAAGTCTGTCCCGGCGCCTATTTCTGGCTCGGCTCCGACGGGGCGACGCCATCAAAACCGCTGCACAATGCTTATTATAATTTTAACGACGCGCTGATTAAGCCGGGCGTCGAAGTCTGGACGTCGCTGGTCGAAACCCTGTTACGCAAATCCTGACGGCGACGCACTGTCAGAGGGGGACTATCCGGTGTGGTTTTGTGCACAAGGTCGGGAATGGAGAACCACTCCCGAACCCTGCGTTTCGGCGGGAATTATCACGCAGGCAGATTAACGCAGATATCTTCCGGCAGGTCCAGCATCACGTTCAGGTTCTGAACCGCCGCGCCCGACGCGCCCTTACCTAAGTTGTCCAGCCGCGATACCAGTATGGTTTGTTTATATTCAGGGTGATAAAAAACAAACAGCTCCAGCATATTGCTGTTGTTAAGCGCCTCCGGCATCAGGTATGGCGCGCTCTCTTTCGGCACGGCGTTAACGCTTTTCACCTTGATAAACTGCTCGCCGTCGTAAAATTCATGCAGCGCGCGGTAGACGCGGTTGCCGTCGACATCCCCGTTGAGCGGAATAAACACCAGCATCCCCTGGGCGTAGTCGCCCACCGCCGGCTGAAATATCGGCCGGGCGGAGAGACCGCTCCATTTCTGCATTTCTTTCAGGTGTTTATGATCGAACCCCAGACCGTAAGCGGCGTAGCCGGAGGCATCGTGCTGATAGCGTTCAATCATCGCTTTGCCGCCGCCGCTATAGCCGGAAATCGCGTTAATCGACAGCGGCGTATCGGCGTCGATGATCCCCTTGCCGACCAGCGGCGCCAGTAGCGTAATCACGCCCGTCGCATAGCAGCCGGGGTTGGAGACATGCCCCGCCTGACGGATTTTCTCGCGCTGATCGTCGGCCAGCTCCGGCATGCCGTAAACCCAGCCCGCCGCGGTGCGGTGCGCCGAGCTGGCGTCCAATACGCGCGCGCCGACGGCATCGGCAAGCGTCACCGCCTCGCGCGCGGCGGCATCCGGCAGGCATAAAATAGTGATATCGGCGTTTGACATCATCTCCTGGCGGGCTTCAGCCTCTTTACGTTTCTCCTCTGCTATGCTGAGGAGTTCGATATGAGGGTGGTTGACCAGGCGTTGCTGTATCTGCAACCCGGTGGTGCCCGCCTGGCCGTCAATAAATACACGATATTTGTCGCTCATAGACCTGTCTTTCTAAGTGGGTAAAAAGCTTTATATCCCGCGCCGTCCAGGGCGCGGGATATAAACGGATTTGACAGATAATATACTATTTGCAGATAAATCGGTCCGAATTATGCGATTTATTCCATCGGCCGTTAAGGAGAGCGTTACGCGCGCGCTGCAAGGGATCGGCGGCGCGCTGCTGTTCCCCTCCACGCTGTCACTGATCAACCGTTTGATTTACCGAAGGCGCGCCACGCAACCGCGCGCTGGCGATATGGGGCGGTGCGGGCGCCAGCGGTTTAACGCTGGGATCGCTGCTAGGCGTTTTTTTGACCGGCGCATTTTATGGGCTTATCGCGCCGGGCGTCATCATCTCCGGTATCGGTCAGGGCATCGTCTGGAGCGCAATGTGGATTGCCGCGGCTTCGGGCGTGGCGCATCACGAACAGGGCATCGCATCCGGTATGGCGTCCACAACGCTCAATATCGGCAACGCCATCGGTCTGGCCGTTCTGGTGGCATTAACCCATAGCGGACTTTCCGAACCGGCCGGCGAATCGCTGCGCAACGCTCTGGCTCAGGGCGCGCGCCAGGCCTTTCTGCCGGCGGCCGCCGCAAGCGGCGTTCAAAAACGCACGCGCTTTTGTAGGGGAACGCGAGGGAGGCTCCCCCTTACGACGCCTCCCCCCGGCGATCGCCCCGCGTATCTCGAGCCGATTGACGGATTTGTCAGCAATCTAATATTTGCCGTATTCTTCTCCATTATGGGCTATTAAAAGGACAGCAAGATGCGGGTGTTAGTGGTAGGCGCCGGCGCGACCGGCGGTTTTTTTGGCGCCAGATTGGCTCAGGCGGGACGGGATGTAACATTTCTGCTGCGGGAGAAACGCGCGGACGAGGTGCGAAAAACCGGCTTACAGCTCATTAGTCCGCATGGCGATTTTTCATTTCAGCCCAACGTCATACTGGCGAAAGATCTTAACCCGACGTTCGACCTGATACTGTTGACGGTAAAAAGCTACGCGCTGGCTGCCGCGCTGGAGGATATCGCGCCGGCGATTGGCGCCGGCACCGCCATTATGCCGATATTGAACGGAATGCGGCATCTTGGCGTCATCCGCGAACGGTTCGGCGCTGAAGCGCCGATCGGCGCCCTGTGCCGGGTCGATGCCACGCTGGACGAAAACGGCTACATTCGCCAGCTCTCCGCCATTCAGCAGATCGTTTATGGCGAAATCTCCGGTAAAAAAACGCCTCGAATTCAGCAAATTGACGCCCTGTTCCAGAATATCGGCGTAGCCGCCAAACTTTCTGACGATATCATGCGCGATATGTGGGAAAAATGGCTGTTCTTATCCAGCCTGGGCGCCATTGCCTGTCTAATGCGCGGCAATATCGGCCAGGTCGCCGCCGCCGAAGGCGGAAAGGCATTCGCCACCGCGCTGATTCACGAAGTCGCCGCTACCATGAAGGCGTCGGGCTATGTCGAGCGCAGGGAGACGGTCGACGGCATCATCCGCGCGCTGACGGACGAAAACTCGCGGCAAACGTCGTCGATGTACCGGGATATGATGGCGGGGCTTCCGGTCGAAGCCGACCAGATCATCGGCCATCTGGTGAGCCTGGCGGCAAGTCACCGGCTGCATACTCCGTTACTGAATGCGGCTTACACGCGCCTGGCCGTCTACCAGCGAAACAGAGTAAACGCCGGTTAACCCGCGTCCAAGCATCCGGATACGGCACAGGACGGCCATGCGCTATCCCATGACCCATTTATCTGGCAGAGCCGTCCATGACATCTGGCGTTATATGATAATTTATATAAAGAAACGGGTAAGCGAATAGGTAATAATATGGATTTGTATATGTTTTATGTCGGCGGCAACGCGGGTAAATCCAATATCGAGGTGCATGATATTCAGTTCGCCGCGGTAAACAAACCGCGGGACGCCTGGCCGCTGCTGCGCGAAGCCTGGTTTGGCGATAAGGATAAAATTCACCTCGATGGCTACGCTAAAATCGACTGGGCCGACGGTTATGATATTAGGTTATCGACAGAACCCTACACGGGAAGCGAGCGGCTGTTTTTCGTCAATGTCGGCGGTTACCGCCCGGACAATCTGGCGGAACTGCATGAGTTTGACCTGTTTGTCGCTAAAAATGCGGCGGAAGCTAAAAGTAAAGCGCTGAATTCACTGCTTAAAGGGTGCGGCAAACAGCATAAAGACAACCTAAAGGATGTCGATGATTGCCTGCTGCTGGAAAAAGTGGGCGATAGCTACCTGCATCTGGCGAAAAACCCCGGCGGCAAAGCGTTTATTCCTGAATTTCAAGGATATATGCCGATTGGTCAGTAAAGTAACGCCAGCACGTTAAGCGGTCTCGCCGATCGATGTCGGGACCGCTTAACCACGAATGGATATCGCGTCTGGCCGGCTACGCCCGCGGAACGTCGCATAACCTGGGCCAGCGGCATCGCCGCCGGAGCGCAAGCCCCATGGCCACGGCAACATCTCATGGTGAAGCGCGGCGTTTGCCAAAAGGCGGCCGACCCGGTTTATGTTATCTTTCACGCGGGCAGCGCGGGGTAAATCGCATCGATAGCGGCGCCAAAGCGTCAGAGGAAAATGTTCATGTCCCATATTCACGACCGGCTTGACTGGAATCTGTTGCGTACTTTCCTGGCGATTGTGCAGGAAGGGAGCATCAGCCGCGCGGCGGCCCGGTTACACCTGACGCAGCCGGCGGTCAGCCTGGCGCTGAAAAGACTGGAGGATCGGCTGGATGAAAATCTGATCTCCCGCAACGGCGCCAACTTCAATCTGACGTCGGCCGGCGAGTTGGTTTATCGCGAAGCCCTAACCATTTACGGCAGTATCGCCCGGCTGTCGATGGCGGTGCAGAACACCTCCCACGACCTTACCGGCGTCGTCCGTCTGGCGCTGGTTTCCGGGGTCAACAGCGACATCCTGGATAATGCGATATGCGACTTTCATCAAAACCATCCGCGCGTCAATTTCGAGATTGCCACCGGTTCAAGCGCCGATGTCCAGGAAGCCCTGCGCCATTACCAGGCGGGGATGGGCATCTGTTTGAAACATAAAACCGTGCCGGGGCTCTGCGATACGCCGTTACTGCATCAAAAATACTTTCTCTACTGCGGAAAACGTCACCCGCTGTTCGGACACCAGCATCTAAAGATTAGCGACCTGTATAATGAAGACTTCGTTTCTTTCGCCAGCGAACAGCTGGACGGCGTACTGGCGCCGCTGGCGCTGTTTCGGGCGCAGCAGACGCTGGAGGGACGGATTATCGGCACCAGCGCCAGCCTCGACGAGGTCAGACGGATGATCCGCGCCGGTCTGGGGATCGGCGCGCTGCCCGAACACGTGGTGAAAATGGAGGCGGAGGCGGGGCATCTGTGGAAGCTGCCCCCCTATGACGGCATCGCGCGCATCACGCTCCATCTGATGTGGAATCAGGAGCCTAAATACAATCAGGCCGAAGAAGCCTTCTTCCAGCGCCTGCGGGAGGCGCTGCATCTGGCGGGCTACTGACGCTCGACCGACGCCGCCAGGCGGGTATTGCTCTGCGGCAGCAGCGTGGCCGCCAGCAGCTTCCGGGTGTAGTCATGGCGGGGATTGGCGAACGTCGAGGCGCAGTCCCCCTGCTCCACCACCTTTCCCTGATACATCACGCAAACCCGATCCGACAGATGCTCCACCACCGCCAGATTGTGGCTGATAAACACCATCGCCAGATTAAACTCGCGCTTTAGCGCCAGCAGCAGGTTGATGATCTGCGCCTGAACCGAAACGTCCAGCGCGCTGGTCGGCTCGTCGCAAATCAGCGCCGCCGGATTGAGAATCAGCGCCCGGGCGATCGCCACCCGCTGCCGCTGCCCGCCGGACAGCTCGCCCGGATAGGCGTGCGCCAGCCGGCGGGGAAACCCCACTCGATCCAGCATCTCCAGCACCTCGCGCCGCCACTCGCCGCCGCGCCAGTGAATTTTCAGCGGCTGCAACACCGTTTCATAAATGGTATAGGAGGGGTTCAGCGAGGAGTAGGGATCCTGAAATACCGGCTGCAGCAGGCTGGCGCGCGCTAAGCGCTCCATGCCGCGGATAGGCTGGCCGGAGAGCAGCACCTCGCCGCTTTCCGGCCGGTTCAGCCCCAGAATAATATTCGCCAGCGTGCTTTTACCACAGCCGGACTCGCCCACCAGCCCGAGCGTTTCGCCCGCCCGCAGCGTCAGCGATACGTCGCTCAGCGCCTGTATCCGTTTGGCGGGCTTCATCAGACCGCCGCCAAGCCGGAAAGAGTGGCTGACCCCGTTCACCGCGAGCAGCGGCACCTTTTCCGTATCACGATTCATCACTGTTCCTCCCAGGTGCGCACGCACTCATAGCGGTGCTCCGTTCCGTTTTGCCGCAGCGGCAACGCCTGCTGACAGACAGGCTGGCGCCAGGCACAGCGCCAGCGGAACGCGCACCCTTCCATTTCGCCCAACAGCTCCGGCACCCGGCCGTCGATAACCGGCAGATCGGAGCCGGGCGGCGTTTTTCCCGGAATGGGAATACTGGCGATCAGCCCGCGGGTATAGGGGTGCTGCGCATGTTCCAGCAACTCGCCGACGGGCGCGGATTCGACGATGCGCCCGGCGTACATCACGCTGACTTTATCCGCCATCGCCGCCACCACGCCGAAATCGTGGGTAATCAGCAAGAGGGCGAAGTTTAGCTTTTGCGCCAGCTCGCGAATCAGCGTCAAAATCTGCGCCTGGATGGTAACGTCCAGCGCCGTGGTCGGTTCATCGGCGATCAACAGCGACGGTTTTCCCATCAGCGCCATGGCAATAATGATGCGCTGGCGCTGGCCGCCCGAGAACTGGTGCGGGTACTGGCGAATACGCTCCGCCGGCTGGGGAACGCCCACCTGCTCCAGCAGCTGTATCGCCCGCTGGTGCGCCTGTTCGCGGCTAATCGACTCATGCCGCATCACGCCTTCGATCATCTGTCTTTCGATGGAGAGCGTCGGATTCAGGGTGGTCATGGGATCCTGAAAAATGATCGAGATATCACGCCCGCGCAGCTTATTCATCTGCCGCTGCGACAGCTTATCCAGCGATTGTCCCCGAAACAGCATCTGCCGCGCGCTGATTTTCGCTTTACTGGTTTGCAGGCCGAGCAGCGACAGCGCGGTAATCGATTTGCCGCAGCCGGATTCGCCCACCAGGCACAGCGTCTCCCCGGCGCGCAGGTCGAAGTCCACGCCGCGCACCACATGGAACGTCCCCTGCGCGGTAGGAATCGCGATCTGCAGATCGCGTACTGTCAGTATCGGCTCATTACTCATCGTTTCACCTCCGCCCCGATGACGTCGCGCAGGCCGTCGCCAAACAGGTTGACCGCCAGCACCAGCAGGCAGAGCGCGCCGCCCGGCAAGGCAATCAGCCATGATTCAAATAGAATGTTATCGCGCCCTTCGGCGATCATCAGGCCCCAGGAGGGCGTCGGCGGCCTGACGCCCAGTCCGAGAAAGGAGAGCGCCGACTCCAGTAGAATCACGTTGGCGACCTCCAGCGTGGCGATAACAATAATGGTATTGCGCAGATTCGGCAGGATCTCCCGCAGCATGATAAACAGGTGCGAGGCGCCGACGGCGCGCGCCGAACGCACAAACGCCTCGTTACGCAGCGACTGGGTTCGGGCGCGGGTGACGATGGCGAACTGATCCCACACCAGCAGGCCCAGTATCGTCACCAGCGTCATGATGGACGCCCCTTTCAACGCCACCGCCGCCAGGGCGACCAGCACGATGGGCAGCGACAGACGCGTGGTGATCAAAAAGCTGATCAGCATATCGACGCGGCCGCCGAAATAGCCCGCCAGCACGCCCAGCGAAGTGCCGATAATCCCGGCGACGATCACCACGCCGATGCCGATGCCCAGCGAGATGCGGGTGCCGTAAATCAAACGCGACAAATAATCTCGCCCGAGCTGGTCGGTGCCGAGCCAGTGGCCGGTGCTCTCGGCCGCTTGCCAGAACGGCGCGATCAGCCGATGGTCGAGATCCTGGGCGATGGGGTCGTATGGCGCCAGCCACGGCGCCAGCAGCGCGATGGCGATCATCAGCAGCAGAATGCCGCCGCCCAGCAGCACCCCGGTTTTGCGAAAGCGTTTCAGGCTGCGACGGACCGGCTTGTTTTCCGGCAGCGCCGGCGAAGAATCTAACGATGACATTATCAGGACTCCCTAATCCGCGGATCGAGCCAGGCATTAATCAGGTCGGCCAGCGTAGTCAGCACGACGTAAATCAGCGATAGGATCAGAATGATGCCCTGCACCACCGGCAGATCGCTGCGCAGCAGCGACTCCCAGGCCAGGCGCCCCAGGCCGTTGAGGGCAAACACGCTTTCAATAACGATAGAGCCGGACAGCAGGATGCCGAGCTGCACCGCCGCCACGGAAACCAGCGCCAGAATCGCGTTGCGCATGGCGTGATGTATGATGACGGCCGGCATGCCGATCCCTTTGGAGCGCGCCGTGCGGATATAATCGGCCTGCAGCACGTCGATCATGCTGGCCCGCATCAGCCGCATCAGCGCGGGCGTCGCGTAGTAGCTCAGCACAATCACCGGCAGCAGATACCCTTGCCAGCTGTCGGCGCCGGAAATGGGCACCACGCCCAGCCAGACGCCGAAGACCACGATCAGAATCAAACCGAGCCAGAAGCTGGGAATGGCCTGCCCCGTCACCGCCACCAGCAGCGCCAGCCGGTCGATAACGCCGCCCGGTTTCAGCGCCCCCAGAACGCCCAAAGGAATGGCGACAACCAGCGCCAGCAGAAACGCGCTGACGCCGAGCATCAGCGTGACCGGAATACGTTCGCCGATAATCTGACCGACCGGCATATTGAAGTAGTAACTGTTCCCCAAATTGCCTTGCAGCACCCCGGCTATCCAACGCAGGTACTGTTCCGGCAACGGGCGATCGAAACCGTAAAGGTGGCGCACCAGTTCGGCATCCTGGGCGCTGGCGCCGGAGCCGGCGATGGCGATGGCCGGATCTCCGGCCAGGTAAGCCAGCGCAAAACTGATTGCCGAAACCGCCAGCGCGACCAGCGCGGCGACCGTCAATCTTTTTAATGCGAATATCAGCATGTCGGTACGCTCATTACAGTATAAAAATTAAAGCATGCCCGCCGCGGCGGGCGACAAGGCTCATTTCCAGCTTGATAACCACCAGCGGGCGAACTCATCCGGCTGGGGCGTGAAGTTCAAATCTTTCGACAGGCCGTAGTTGATATTGTAGTTATACAGCGGTATCCAATAGGCCTGATCGGCGATCTTCTTCAGCGCCAGGCTATAGTTTTGCTTGCGCACTTCATTATCCGGCGAAGCGTCCGCCACCTTTAGCCAGGCCGCCAGCTGGGCGTCTTTGACCATATCGTCATCGCCGCCGCCGAAGTAGTTGGACAGAATAAAGGCCACGTCGCCGATACCGTAGCTGCCCCAGTTGGACATCAGCGCGGGCAGCGTGCCGGCGCGCCACTTCTGTACCGCCGCCGCGAACTGGTTTTCATTCAATCTGACGCGAACGCCCACCTTGGCGAGATCGGAGGAGACCGCTTCAGCCACCGGCCGCGGAATGGCGGAAAACACCATTTCCAGATCAAAACCGTTCGGATAGCCAGCTTCTTTCAGCAGCGCTTTCGCTTTTTGCGGATCGTAGCCGTAGGCGGCGACATCCTGCTCACAGCCGAACTGCAACGGGTTACAGGCGGAATTCAGCACCTGAGAGGACGCCCCGCCGAAAACCTTGGCGATCTGCTGGCGGTTTACCGCATACAGCATGGCCTTACGCACCAGCGGATTGGCGATCGGCGTGTCCGTCGCGTTCCCGGTGGCCAGGCTGACATAGGCGATGCGCATGATCGGCGCATTGATCATATTCACCCGTCCCGCCAGCCTTTTGGCCTGATCGGGGGGAACGCGCCAGATCCAGTCCAGCTTGCCGGACATCAATTCGGCGTATTGCGTGTTCATCTCCGGAATGGTGCGGATCACGATGCGTTTAATCGCCGGCTTCCCTTTCGGACTCCCGGCATAGTGCTGGTCGAAACGCTCCAGGACATAGCGCACCCCCGGCGTCTGCTCGACCAGCTTATACGGCCCGGTGCCAACCGGATGCTCCGCCATGCCCGCCGACCCCTTCTCGGCGAAGTAGGCGTGCGGATAGATCGGCAGCGCGTCGGCCAGCATTTCTACCGCGCCGGCGAACGGCTTGGCCATATGGATACGCACGGTATAGTCATCCACCTTTTCCACGCTGGCGATCCAATCCACCGAAATTTGGAAGCGGGTGCCATAGGCCGGCTTGATGACGGTATTCAGCGTAGTGATGACGTCATCGGCGTTAAAGTCCGCGCCGTTATGAAATTTAACCCCTTTACGCAGCGCGAATTCTATGGTTTTGTCGTCGGTGAATTTCCAGGACTGCGCCAGCGCCGGTTTGATCTCCCCGCTGCTCAAATCCTTATACAACAGGCCGTCATAAATGTGACGAGCGATGATCAACCCTTGCCGTCCGGCGATTTTGTAAGAGTCCAGCGGTTCAGGCTCATCGGAAAACGCCACGTTCAGCGTATCGTCGGCCTTTCCGGCCAGAACAGGCGCGCTGTGCAGCGCGGCGAAAGCCAGCGTGGTACCAAGCAGTGAAGCCAGCAGCGATTTTTTCAGCGTCATATCAGCGATCCCCATAAAGAGTTAGTAAAATGTCAGTGTTGATAACGGTAAATCTCGGCCAGACTCAATCCCTGCCGTAGCTTCTCGACAATCAGCGGCTCCTGGCGCTGAATGCGGAGCGCTTCTTCCACGTACTGCGCCATTTTCGCCGCGGGCAATGCGACAACGCCGTTTTCATCGGCCAGAACGATATCGCCGGGACAGACCGGCGTTCCGCCGCAGACCACCGGCTGGTTAACCGTGCCGCCGTGCTTTCCCCGTTTGGTGGTCAGCGGCGATCGCCCTTTGCACCAGATGGGAAAATTATCGGCGCGGATAGCGGACAGATCGGTGACGTAGCCGTCCAGGATCACCGCGGCGATCCCGGCCTGCCGCGCGGCGGCCGTCATTACCGCGCCCCAGCAGGCATGGCGATCGTCATTGACGCGCTCAATCACCAATATGTCCCCCGGACGCGCGGCCGCCAGCGCCAGCGGCAGGCTGTAGCCGTCATCCTCCGGCAGCGACGCGGTCAGCGCCGGACCGCAGCGGCGCACGCTGTCCGGCAGCGCGCACTGCAGCTCAGGGCGCATAAAGCCCTGTTCGAGCAGGTGGCCCAGCGTGGCCGTTTCCACCTGCAATAGCTGCTCAATCAGCGTGCTCAACTCATCATGATGTAACGGCATTGCTGTTCTCCTTCGTCGGTAGCGGCTCAGCGGGCAAGTTGGATCCAGGTTGATTTCGGGTCGGTATATTTATCCAGCGCGTGAACGGACTTGTCCCGGCCGAATCCCGACTGCTTACGGCCGCCGAACGGCATGGTTATCGCGCCGTCGGCATAGCAATTAACCCAGACCATACCGCTGTTCAGGCGGCGGGAAACGCGGTGCGCCTGGCTGAGATCGTCGGTCCAGATCCCGGCGCCTAAACCGTAGTCGGTGTCGTTGGCCAGCGCCAGAGCCTCTTCTTCGCCGCTGAACCGGCACACGCCCAGCACCGGGCCGAAAATTTCGCGGCGCATGGCGACGTTGCCGTTGTCGCAGGCCAGAATGGTCGGATTCAGATACAGCCCGCCGGCCTGCGCCGGCATCGGCGTCAGAAGGCGCGCGCCGGCCTGCAGCGCGGCGTCAATGCCGTCAATCACCCGCTGATGCTGGGCGCTATCGACCATCGCCCCCACCCGCGTTTGCGGATCCAGCGGATCGCCCGGCAGATAGTTCTGCGCTTCCCGCAGCAGCAGCTCGATGAAACGCTCATAAATGGCGTCTTCCACGTACAGCCGCGAACCGGCGATGCACACCTCGCCCTGATTGATGAAGATCGCCGCCGCCGCCGTCGCCGCCGCCTGTTCCAGCCGCCGACAGCCGGCGAACACCAGGTGCGGCGACTTGCCGCCGCACTCCAGCCAGACGCGCTTGAGATTGGAGTCGGCCGCGTAGCGCATAAAATGTCTGCCCGTGGCGGTGGAGCCGGTGAAGGCCAGGCAATCCACCTCGTTATGCAGGCCGAGCGCGCGTCCGGCGACCGCCCCGCGGCCGGTGACCACCTGGAATACCCCGTCGGGGATCCCGGCCTGCCGGGCCAGTTCGGCCAGTTTCAACATGCTGAGGCTGGACTGCTCCGCCGGTTTGACGATCACGCTGTTGCCGACAGCCAGCGCCGGCGCCAGTTTCCAGCAGCCGATCATCAGCGGGAAGTTCCAGGGCACCACCGCCGCCACCACGCCGACCGGTTCCCGCACCACCGTGGCCAAAACATCTTGCGGCGTGGGCAGCACTTCGTCGGTGGCGGTTTCGATCGCGCCGGCATAAAAGCGCAGGCAGCGAATGGATTCGGGAATATCAAACGCCATGCTGTCGCCGATGGGTTTCCCCATATCCAGGGTTTCCAGCAGGGCCAGCGTTTCGCTGTGCTCCTCCATCAGCTGCGCCAGCCGCTCCAGCGTTTTACGGCGCTCGGCGGGCGCGCGGCGCGACCACACGCCGCTGTCGAACGCCTGACGGGCATGGCGCACCGCGCGTTCGACGTCCGCTGCGCCGCAGTCGGCGATATCCGCCAGCTTATCGCCCGTCGCCGGGTTGAAGCTGGGCAAAACCGCGCCGCTTTCCGCATCGCTATAGCCGGCGCCGATCCAGGCCCGACCCTCGAATTTCAGCTGCGCCGCGGCCTGTCGCCAGTACGCCAGAGAATAGTCGCTCATACCTCTTCCTCCTGTTTTACTTTCGCCTGCCGCCGAATCTCGCTGAGCAGCACGCCGGGCGCGATGCCGTCGCCGTCGTAGCGCAGCTCCACGATAGCCGGACGCCGTTTTTCTTCGGCAAAACGCAGCGCCTGACGGAACGCCGCCTCGAACTTGCCGGTATCGTCCACCACCACGCCCCACCCTTCATAGGCATCCGCCAGACGGGCAAACTCCGGGTTGCTAAAACGCAGCGCGATTTCCCGCTCGGGGAAGTGGTGCTCCTGATGCGCCCGAATAGTGCCCCACATGCCGTTGTTGAATACCAGAACCACCACGCCGACCTGGTATTGCAGCGCGACGCCCAGCTCCTGCATGTTCATCTGAAAACAGCCGTCGCCGGCGAAACAGACCGCCGGGCGGTCGCGGTGCTCCAGCTTGTAGGAGATGGCGGCCGGCAGCCCGTAGCCCATCGCTCCCACCGTCGGCGCCAGGGAACTGCCCAGTCCGGAGAAGGGAACGTAACGGTGCGGATAGAGCGCATAGTTGCCGGCGCCGACGGTGATGCAGCCGCGGCCGTCCAATACCTCGCCGACAATTTGCGCCACCCGATCGAGGCTCAGCGCGCCGGGAGAGGACAGCGGCCTGAGGGTCGCCAGGTAGGCGTCGCGGGCCTGGGCGCGCAGCGGCCGCCAAACCGGTTCGCTCTCCGGCGACAGTGCTTGCAACGCGGCGGCAAAGGCGTTAACGCTGGCATTGATCGCCAGCGTGGGGCGGTAAACGTGTCCCAATTCTTCGGGATCGGGATAGATATGAATCAGCGTTTGCTGCGGGATTGGCGCGGCGATCCAGCTATAGCCTTCGCTGGTGGCTTCGCCGATACGCGTGCCGACGGCGATGATCAGATCGCTGTCCCGCAATTGCCGGCGCAGCGCGTCATGCATGGCGAAACCGACATGGCCGACGAACTGCTCGTCGCGCTGATCGTAGCACTCCAGGCGGCGCCAGGCGACGCCGACCGGTAAATCAAAACGGCGGGCGAACTGCCGTAGCTGCCGCTGGGCCTGCTCGCTCCAGCCGCTGCCGCCCACCAGCAGGAAAGGACGCTGCGCCTGCTTCAGGCGCGTTTCCAGCTCGGCCATCTGTTCCGCGCCGGGATAGGCATCCAGACGCGGACGGGCCGCGACGACGGAGACATCCGATTCGCCCCACAGAACATCTTCCGGCAGCGCCAGCACCACGGGGCCGGGCCGGCCGCTGGTGGCCACCGCGTAGGCGCGCGCCACGAACTCCGGGATGCGATCGGTGCGATCGATTTGCGCCACCCATTTCGCCATCTGGCCGAACATGCGGCGGTAGTCGATCTCCTGAAACGCTTCGCGTTCGATGAAATCGTTCCCCACCTGTCCCACAAACAGAATCATCGGCGTGGAGTCCTGATAGGCGGTATGCACCCCGATCGAGGCGTTGGTCGCGCCCGGCCCGCGCGTCACCATACAGATGCCCGGCTCGCCGGTCATTTTGCCGTAGGCTTCCGCCATATAGGCCGCGCCGCCTTCCTGGCGGCATACCACCGACTGAATTTGGTCGGTATGCTCGTTGAACGCGTCAATGCAGGGAAGAAAACTCTCGCCCGGCACCAGGAATATCCGTCTGGCGCCTTGCTCGCGCAGCTGCTCCAGTAAGATTTGGCCGCCATTACGGGAAGGTTGAGAGGGGTTCTTCATCATTTGCTCCAAAGTGTTAAATGATCTTTTTCATACGCCACAAATAAAAACGCCGACGCGCTCCCGTGTGACGAACGCAAACTGCTTATTTCATCGTTAACCTATGGGCGGCGATGAAAATACTGACAATCTTCCGGTGCGACAAAACGGATAATTTAATATTTCCGCTGAAAAACATCACAGCCAATATAAATAAATCTCTTCCACCCCTTATTCTTCATACAATAACAACGCAGCGTCAATTTTATATATTTAATGCGGCATATAATCTTGATTTATATTATTTTACACCATTACGGTGCAATTATTTAATAAAAACACCAATAGAGTGCAGCCCTTGCACCAATAAGTCACAAAACAATATAAAACGCAGTAATACCATCAAATAAAAATAACAAGGAAGAATAATCAATTGCCGATAAAAATAATACGCCATTCGAAATAGCGTATTAATGCGCGTCGGGAAAATACGATGGGAAATATTACATATACCCTAAATAATTCGCATTGCAGGACAAAAACGCCAAAGCGTTTGAGTTTGCCGACAAAGTCCGGTGAGCGGCGATAAGGGACGATGTTGAACGGCGCTTGCGCTGGCCCCGAAGGGGTGAGGCCATCAGGCCGAATAACGCGGCGACGCAGCGAAGCCACGCGCCGTCTCTGCGCAGAGGGCCGGCGGCGGGGCCGTAACGGCGCCGTTCCGCCAGCAAGCGTTACGCAGCGGTATTAAGCGGATAGCGCCTTAGCCCGCGCCGCACGCAACAGCAGCGCGTTCAGCAGCACGTCGCCGCCTTTGGCGGCGTCCTGCGGCGATATCGCTTCGCTCTCATTGTGGCTGATGCCGCCGGCGCAAGGGATAAAGACCATTGCCGTCGGACAATGTTTCGCCACGTTGATGGCGTCATGCCCCGCGCCGCTGATGATATCCCGCCAGGAGTGGCCCAGCGCCTGCGCCGCGCCGCGCACGTTAGCGACGCACTCTTCGTCAAAATGCGTGGCGGGACTCAGCCAATGCCGCTCGATTTGCAGCGTTAATCCGCGCGCCGCGGCGATATCGCTTAGCTGCCGGCGCACGTGGCTTTCCATCGCCGCCAGACTCTTATCTTCGGGGTGGCGTAAATCCACGGTAAACGCTACCCGGCTGGGAATGGTATTGCGCGACGATCCCGGAATGGCCATCTGGCCGATGGTAAACAGCCCGTCAGGAAATGCGCCGCCCAGCGAACGCTCCAGGGAGGCCAGCATTTCGCCCACGCCGAATAACGGATCGAGCCGGGATTTCATCGGCGTCGTACCGGCATGGGCGGAAACGCCGACGACATCGACGTTCAGCCAGCAGATCCCCTGCCCGCCGGTCACGACGCCGATCGTGACGCCCTCATCCTCCAGCACCGGACCCTGTTCTATGTGCGCCTCATAGTAGGCGTCGAAGGCCCGGGCCAAAGGCGCGCTCCCGGCATGGCCGACGTCGGCGAGCGAGCGGCGGACGCTGACGCCGTCGCGATCGGCGATGGCGAGCGCCTCGTCCAGTTCCAGCATCCCGGTAAATACGGCGGAACCCAGCATCGCCGGCGTGAATCGCGCCCCCTCTTCATTGGTCCAGACGGCGATTTCCAGAGGTTGCTCGGTGATAATATGCTTATCGTTCAGGGTGCGGATCGCCTCCAGCCCAGCCAATACGCCGTAGATGCCGTCAAATCGGCCGCCCTTCGGTTGCGTATCGAGGTGGCTGCCGATGACTATCGGATCGGCCTGCGGATTTTTACCTTCGCGGCGGGCGAACAAATTGCCAATGGCATCAAAATAAGTGCGCATCCCGGCGTCCCGGCACCACTGCATAAAGAGTTCGCGCCCCTGTTTATCCTCCTGCGTTAATGCCAGACGCGTATTTCCTCCCGCGGGCGTCGCGCCGACTTTCGCCATATCCATCAGACTATTCCACAGACGCTCGCCATTCACTTGCAACATTTTCGCTTCCTCAGCCAGTACGTTGTTATATTCGGCAACGAATATTCGCCGATAAAAATATATATCGATTAATTTTTATCGCTTTCTTCCCCCAATGCGTCAATCCATTATTTTTAATGCCGGGTATTAACCAAATTAATAATCCGCGCGATAAATATTTACGCACGCGTTTATAACGTCGAATTGCTACCGACATCGTCTTTAATTCATCCGATATTTTTCATTAAGCGCTGCGTCTTATTATCCGCTATCGAATCACGCAGCGACAACCGTTCTCCGAACATCATCTTCATCCGCGACATTGCCATTTCCGCCAGCGACTCCGGTGGTAATCCACTTTCATTCATCAGATGGAAAACCGAATCGATAAATCCCTGTAACGCCCGCAGCGTAAGGTTGAAGACGCTTTTAAGCATCAGGGCGGTGACGATCGCCGTATCGGCGTAACGCAGGGCGGGTTCAGCGGTGTCGTACCATGCGGCGGTGGCGTCATCGCCGATCCAGACGATTAGCGAACCCCGTTGACGAAGCGCGTGGTTATAGGTTTTCCAGTTGATAATTTTAAACTTCTGCTTTGCCACGGTTCGCCATGTACTGTCTGGGAAGAGAGTGATCTGATTCTGTTTGTCGCTGAAAGTTCGATTGATTCAACGACGCCCAAAACTGAAAGAGTGGAATTGTCTGCAGCGCAGCCTATATATACTCCAATTTGCTGAATCCTTGAGAAAACGCCTCACAGGCTGTTCTTTGGTTTATAGAGTCAGGGATGAATCGCAGAAAAAGACCTCAAGCAGGGCGCTTTTATTGCAACCAAAGATTCCACCCAAGAGCATTAAATCCCAGTTATGAATACAGCGCTCCCGGGTATTGGGTGACTTCCGAGGATAAAAGAATGCAACTTTACAGTTGTAACGTAAACATGATATTAAAATAGACTTTTTAGCATAAGGAGTGGTACTTTTTGTGGATAACGTAATTACTGTCATTGCTAGCGTCCTTGCCATCTATTTTATAATTGCAATGTTGACGTTTTTTTATTGGCTCATATTCCGGAAGGGTAGCCTTAAGAAGTCTTTAATACACATAGGACTTTCCGTAGCACTGCTATGCGCAGTGACCGGCGTTCAAATGCTGATATGGAATGGCGTAAACGCTGAGCTGGCGGCACAGAAGGCAGCCCAGATGCCCAAGCCCGTCACCATTGCGCCGGAGCTACTGAAGATATTGGAGGCTAATGCCGATCCGGCATTGATGGATCCCGCGCAAGTGACCGCTATTGCGGAGCTGGCTAACCAGCGTCTGGGGGAAGCAGGCACGCTGCATGCCGCCGCGCTGAAAAAGTATTTCGTGTATTACCATAGTAAACTTGCACAAAATAAACAGCCGGAGAATATAGCGAATATCAATTTTGATGCGCAACGGCGCAATGCTGAACGCGCTCCTTAAGTCGTAATTTTATTCTAAAATTGCACGCACCGCCTCAAACACCTACGGCGTGTATCTGAGGCGGAGCCGTAACCATCCCCTTTAAAACGCCCGGCTAAACAACTCATCATGAGTGATATTCTGTTGTCACTGCGTATTGAAACCGAATTTTCGCTGGCGATCTATCATACCCAGTTCGCAATTTGCTGATTTTTCTCATTAGGTTTCGGATCATCGCGCCAACAGCATTCACTAATCGAAAACATCTGACAAGCGCAACGAATACTGATATTTCAGACAAGAAAATTCTATTTATCCACATTTCTCTTTTTCGGGAGGATTCTCCCCGCACATCAAACATACAGCGACCGCTCGCCCGCCGGGCGGGTTTTGAAACGCCGATGCAGCCAAAGATACTGTTCGGGAGCCTTCATGATCTCCTGCTCAATAGCCCGATTTATATAGTTGGCGGCGGCCAAATCGTCATCATAAGGGTAATTTTCCAATTTGGCGGAGATCGTCAATTGATACCCTTGCGAGCCAGGCTTACGAATAACGACGGCGGTCACCAATTCCGGCTTGGCCAACTTAGAGATAATGAACGTGCCGTTGGTGGTCGCCGCCCGCTCCACGCCGAAAAACGGCACGAATACGCTGCCTTTGGGACCATAGTCCTGATCGGGAGCGAACCAGACGACGCCGCCGCGTTTCAATCTATGCACCATGCTAACCAGTTTTTTGCGGCTAACCAGTTCGTTGCCCGATCTTGAGCGCCCCTTCCTCTGCACCAGCTCCATGATTTTGCTGTTATGAGGCCGATACATAACGGTCATCGGCTGACAGTGCCCCAGCATGCGGAAATGGAGCTCCAGCGTCATAAAATGTACGCCGATCACGATCACCCCTTGCCGCTTGTTTTCCGCCTGCTGCAAATTTTCCAGCCCGACGACTTCAACCCACTTTTTTATTCGTTTGTCGGACCAAAACCACGCCATACCCGTTTCCATCAGCCCTATGCCGAGGGAGGCGAAATTATCGGTGACTCTGGCCTTGATTTGCCGCGCGTTCTCGTCGGGAAAGCAGAGTTCCATATTACGCGTGGCGATCGCCAGACGCCTTTTTAAAAAGCGCATCGACTGGTGCCCTAGCCAGCCTCCCAATCTAACCAGCGCGGGATAAGGCAGTTGAACCAGAAAGAACAGCACGCCCAATCCGAGCCACAGCATCCAGTGCCGCGGGTGGGCGTAGTGTAAAAGATTTTCCCGGGTATTCGGCATATAGCGTACGTCCCTAACTATTAGCAAGCGGGCTTTAACGGAACCCATTCATAACACGCATTTATTAAGCTAAGATTGCCGTAATCTTCGCTACCCCAAGCCCCCAATCGGGCTATCTGCGCGGGCTGCTCGTTACGTTGTCTACATTGGACGCTAATGAGAGGCGCGAATTCAAATTTAACTTTCTTATGGTGATTATTCTTGGTGAAATGAATCGCGCTATCCGCTAGCGAGGACGCGTTATGGCGACGCGCCGAAGGCGTATCGCCGATTGAAAAACAGCTGAGGTGATAGCGTTTAGGAGGCCGTGCTGACCGAACGCCGCATGGCTTCGGCCAGCAGCATCGTCACCAGTACGGAAGCCCCTAAGGCCGCGACAAACGCCGTCAATATTCCCGTCTTGAGCAGCAGTTCTCCGATCGTCACATAGAAAACGATAACGCCCAACGCGCTTACCGCATTGCCGCGCACCACCGCCGCCATCTCTCCCCGACCGCCCTGCACATGGGCAAAGACCGTCAGCGGCCAGGCAATCACGGGAATCGGCGAAAGAATGCCGCTGACATGCGGGCCGATAATGTGCGCCGAACCGGTAATGGCGAAAAGCATCGCGGTTGATGTCAGCATGCGCAAGGGAATGTCCCAGAACGGCGCCGGCGATGGGCTGACGCGCCGCTCCAACTTCCCGGTTAGGCGAATGATCATCGCGACCGCCGCCAGGCTGATAATAATCGCGACCGCCGGCGAAGCGGCAACCAGCAGCAGCAGGGAGATGGCGACAAAAAAGACCAGCGCGGCGCCGCAGGCCGCCGGAACGGCCAGCGAGCGGGCGATGACCAGGTAAAAAAGATAAGTCAGCAGCACCGCCGCCAGCCCCGACAGCGAGCCTGACACGGCTTGAACCGCAAATTGCGGCCCCTGCTCGATGGCGAGAAACAGCGCGACCGGACCGGACGTCAGCGGCATGCCGGAGAGTAAACCACCGACGAAGCTGCCCCATTTTCTCACCGCCAAAGAGACGACAAGCATCAACGCCGGCGTGACGATTAATTTAACCGCTAATATATCCAAATCAAACATCTCCCTGCATATCTCCCCCCTCGAACCGCAAGGGCCCGGCGGCCCCTGGCGCTGTTCAAAACGCGTTTGGCGTTTTTGTCCCGCAGTTCGACTTATTCTTCGGGGCATAACTATGGATGAAAAGCTATACCGTGACCGACGGCCCGCTTTTTTCGACTGTATCAGGAAGTCTGGAGATGTAAATGCGAAAGTAGAGCCGGAATATCGCGCGCAACGGCGTTTAACCCATAGCGCCGGCGGCGCTCCGGAAGCGACGGGGAAAGGTCCGTCATAAAAAAAAGCGCTGGCTAGAATAGCGGGGATTAAATATATTGCACCCTATTCCAATAAGCGTTCATTTAACAGGGTTGAATTAAGGTATGATGAAAAAGTGGCCTGTATTCCTCCCTTTTTTACTGCTTATCGCCATCGCTTCCGCCAGGGCGGCGGTATCCAGTATAGAGCATGAGATGTCGCAGGTACCGGCGGACAAGGTTTATCAAACCGTGGCGGGGATTATCAGTTATTCACACTGGCCGGTGCCGAATAAAATCCCCACGCTGTGCATATTTTCATCCGCCTATTTTCTCTCCTCATTAACCGCGCCGGTTTCAACGCCGAAGACGCCGATTTTTAATGCCGTCATACTGGAAAATAGCCGCGATATTCCGCCATCACGATGCGACGCCGTCTATTTCGGACGAGAGTCGGAGGCGGAACAGCTAAAAATAACGGAGCAGCTTCCGGATTATCCGCTCTTGACGATTGCAGAACAGAATCAGGAATGCACCAGAGGCAGCGCGTTTTGCCTGGCGTTTTCCAATAAAACCGTCAGCTTTTCCGTTAATTTGGATGCGTTGTCCCGTACCGGTATCAGGGTGAGCCCTGAAGTGTTAATTCTCGCGCGGTCACAGAATGAAGATCATGAATAATAAAGGCATTTTTACTTCCCATCCGGCAAGGAAAATAACCTTCAGGTCTGCCCTGACCCGCATCAGCGCGATAAGCATCGTTATTACGATGACGCTTTCATGGATGCTGATTACCACCGCTTCGCTGATTTCGCTCAAGCAATATACGGAAAAGAGCCTGCAAGTTCTGGCTTACACGTTAAGCCAGAGCGTAGAAGCCGCGGTGGTATTTCAGGACAGCTTAGCCACCAAAGAAATATTAGAAAACCTCGGCCGGCAGGGGCAGTTCAGCGTGGCGACGGTAACCGACGTTCAGGGGAGAAAATTGACCGAATGGCGGGCGGATAATAGCTATTCTACG
This sequence comes from Brenneria populi, assembly GCF_036016195.1. Taxonomy (NCBI): domain Bacteria; kingdom Pseudomonadati; phylum Pseudomonadota; class Gammaproteobacteria; order Enterobacterales; family Pectobacteriaceae; genus Brenneria; species Brenneria populi. The sequence goes on from NZ_JAYWTM010000011.1 coordinate 51,992, forward strand.
GAATATCAGGATAAGGCGATTATCCGCTGGCTATTTCCGCACTCGGTTATTCAGCCTATTTATCATCGCGGGGAACGGGTAGGCGACATTGAGATCTCCGGCGCGGACGCGACGATTAAACAGTTCGTTTATTTCTCTTTAATCGCGCTAACCCTGTGCATTATTTTAGCGTCGGTTCTGGCTATTTTTATCTCCCGCCGTCTGCATAACGGGCTGATTTTCGACCTGCAAAATATTACCGATGTGGTGCACGATATCAGGGAAAACCGCAATTTCACCCGCCGGGCGCCGGCGGGGAAAATAGTGGAGATCGATACCCTAAGTAAAGATTTCAACAGCTTAATTGAGGAGATCGAACATTGGCAAAACCAGATGTTGAAAGAGAACGACTCGCTGCTAAAACGTTCGCGCCGCGACTCGTTGACCGGATTAGCCAACCGCGCGGCATTCTGCGGTACCTTGGAAAATTTGCTCAGAGATAAGAAAAGCAAGTCTCAGATAGCGCTGCTGTTTATCGATTGCAACGATTTCAAGCAGGTTAACGATACCTATGGACATGCCGCAGGCGACGACGTTCTCGTCACCATCGCCAATCGCTTATTACAGTGCGTGGGTAAAGCGTCGCTGCCGGCGCGCCTGGGCGGCGATGAGTTCGCCCTGTTTATCTTTTCCAAAACCGCGGATAGGGATCTTATTGACGCCACGATAGGGAAAATCGAGGAGACAATGAGCGAACCTATCTATTTATCCGACGGCACGACTATCGGAATGACGTTAAGTATCGGCGTCGCCATTGCGGATAATTATTCGACATTGAAATCCTTGATGGAAGAGGCGGATAAAAATATGTATCTGGAAAAACAGCGCCATCGCAATAATTGATCATGAATAACACGGGAGATTCTATGAAAACCGGCTTTCTGGCAGGGCTGATATTAACCGCGGTATTGGGCATTAGCGGATGCCAGTCGCCACGACAAACCTTTACCCCGGAACAAATTTCCGCACTGCAGTCGCAAGGATTCAAAAGCACGCCGGACGGCTGGACGCTGGGGCTGTCAGAAAAGATCTTATTTGACAATAACCAGTCATCGCTCAGCCCGCGCAGCGTCGATGCGATAAAAAAAATCGCCTCTGCGCTCTCTTCCGTCGGCCTGCGCCACGCAAGAATGGATGGCCATACGGATAACTATGGCGAAAGCCAGTATAATCAGTCGCTGTCGTTGAAACGCGCCAATACCGTTGCGGATGCCTATGCGCAAAGCATCAACCTGCCGCGCAACAATCTGACGACGCGCGGGCTGGGTGAAAAGTACCCCGTCGCCAGCAATAGCACTGCGCAAGGCCGTGCGGAAAACCGCCGCGTCGCCATCGTCATCACCGCGCCCTAATCCGCCGCACATCTCCGGCTTTTCAACGCCAACCAGCCCAGAGGAAGCTGCGCCAGCGCCGTCAGCGCCACGCCCGCCCAGGGCGTCAGCGCCATGCCGTCGCGGGCGACCATCAGGCTGCCGACGGTCTCGCCCAGCGTAATCCCCAAATTAAACGCCGAGATGTTCAACGCCGAGGCAAAGTCCACCGCCTGCGGCGTATAGCGTTCGGCCGTCTCCAGCATCCCCGCCTGAAAACCCGGCGATAAACCGAAAGCCAGCGCGCCCCAGACAAATAACAGCGCCGCCATCGGCAGGGCGTAAGGCATCAGAAACGCCAGCGCGATCAGCGTTAACAGCAGTAACGCCAGCATGCGCCTCAGCGCGCGCTGCCAGCCGAGCGTGGAGGCCAAGCGCCCGCCCGCCAGATTGCCGATCAGCGTGGCGACGCCGAATACCACCAGCAACAGGCTGGCGCCGGCAGATGAAAAGCCGGTAATCCCGGTCAGAATCGGCGTCACAAAGGTAAAGGCGGAGAAGCTGGCGCCGAACCCCAGGATGGTAACGCTCATCATCAGCAGAATCGCCGGCTGGCCCAACGCCGCCAACTGCGCGGAGACGGAGCCGGCGGGTTTCGCCGCCAGCGCCGGCACCCGGTACAGGGTCGCCAGCCAGGCGACGGCGGCCAATAGCGCCACCGCGTAGAACGGCAATCGCCAGCCCATACCGTTGCCAAGCAAACTGCCCAGCGGCACGCCGATCACCATCGCCAGGGTCAGCCCGGCGAACATCAGCGCGATGGCGCGGCTCGCCTGCCCCGTCGGCGCCAGCCGCGCCGCCACCGTCGCCCCGATGGCGAAAAAGCTGCCGTGCGCAACCGCGGTCAGAATGCGTCCGGCCAGCAGCATCGGGTAGCTGGCGGCTAACGCCGACAGTACATTGCCGGCGAGAAACAGAGCTATCAGCCCAAGCATCACCGGCTTGCGCGGCAAACGCGCCAGCGCCAGCACGATAACGGGGGTCCCCAGCGCCAGCGCCAGCGCATATATCCCGACCAACCCGCCCGCTGTTGACAGCGGGACGGCGAAATCCTGGGCGATGGACGGCAATACGCCGACGACGATAAATTCCGCCACGCCGATGGCGAAGGCGGTAACGGCGAGCGCCCAGATACCGGGGTGTACCCGGTTTATGCGGCTCATACGCGCCCCGCAGCTTTCAGCGCGATGGCCTGATCGTCCTCCACCGTGGCGCCGGCAACGCCTACCGCGCCCACCGCCTTGCCCTGCGCATCGCGCAGAACGATGCCGCCGCCGAAACTTATCAGTCCGCCGTTGGTGGACTCCAAGGTATAAATGGCGCCGCCCGGCTGTGCGGCGGCGCCGATCTCACCGCTGTCGGTACGAAACAGCGCCGCGGTGCGCGCTTTCTTCAGCGACACATCGATTGCGCCGGGAACGGCGTCATCCATACGCAGAAACGCGCGCAGCAGGCCGCTATCGTCCACCACGCTGATGCAAACGGCAAATCCCTGCGCGCGCGCCAGCGACCGGGCGCGCTCGATAACCTGTCGGGAAAGAGACTCAAACATACGGAAACTCCTGATAAAGAAATAAACGCGTTCGATAATGCCGACAAGGAAGCTCTGATGGGAATAGAATCGCAGCAACTGGCGGTTAAAGTTCGATAATGCCGAACATTTAATACATTACGCTAGCCGCAAGGCGGCGCAACAGGGGCGAGCGAAGTTTCCAGGAGGGTCCGGCGACGCCGACGGCCGCCGCCACGCGCCCCTGCTGGCGCAAAGGCAGCGCCAAACAATTCAGTCCGGGCTCGGCCTCCTCCAGATCCAGCGCGTATCCCTGCGTCTGAATCGTTTTCAGCTCTTTTTCCAACGCGGAGGGCACCAGCCCGGCCCGACGCAGACTGCGCGCCAGCTCGGGATCATAGGCCAGAAAGATTTTGCCGATCGCCGACGTGGTTAGCCCTTCGCGCCGCCCGCGCGGGCTGGGAACGCACAGCGCCCCGCTGCCTTCCAGCGCGTCGATATAGAGGTATTCGCGCGTGCCGCAGGGGACGGCCAGATAGCAGGTCTCGCCGCTGCGCGCCGCCAGCGCGCGCAGCACGCCGGAAAAAGCGGCGCGCAACGCGGCGTCGGCGTCGGCGAGCGGCTGAGCGATCTCCCTCAGGCGCAGCCCCAGCGCGTAGCGGGTATCGCGGCGGCTCACATAGCCCATGGCGGACAGGGTATTCAGCAGGCCGTGCAGCGTGCTTTTGTTCACCCCCAGGCGCGCCGTCAGATCGACCAGCCGCGCCTCGCCCCCGGCGGCCGCGATCGCCTCCAGCACGGTCATTGCTCGTTCAACGGACTGGATAAGCCGGTTTTCATCAATCATGCGCGGTCTGTTTACCTCATCGATAGCGGGTCGCCGCGCCCCGGCCTGGCCGCGCGCCTTAGGGGATGCCGTCCGCCCCCCGGGAAATGCCCGATGGGCACAAGATACTCCCGGCGACGTTATCTGACAACCGCCCGGATCAGCGGCGATAGGCCAGAGAGCGCACGATGCGGTCGCCAAAAGATTGCACCAGCTGCACCAGCGCCACCAACACGATAACCGTCCCCGCCATGACCTGGTCGTTAAAGCGCTGGTAGCCATAGCGGATAGCCAGATCGCCCAATCCGCCGCCGCCGATCACCCCGGCCATGGAAGAGAAGCCGATCAGCATCACCACCGTCAGGGTAATGCCGGCCAGAATGGCGGGCAGCGCCTCCGGCAACAGCACTTTGCTGACCACATGCCAGGCGCTTCCCCCCATGGCAAGAATGGCCTCCACCCGTCCGCGATCGACCTCATCGAGGGCGGTTTCCACCACGCGGGCGAAAAAGGGAAAGGCGCCGATGGTAATCGGCACCACCGCCGCCGTGCTGCCTAGCGTGGTTCCCACGATCAGGCGCGTCAGCGGGATCAGCGCAATCAGCAGCACTACGAACGGCAGCGAACGCCCGACGTTAATGATGGCGCCCAGCGCGCGGTTGAGCCACGGCAGCGGCAAGACCCCGGCGCTGCGGCTGATAAACAGCACAACGCCCAGCGGCAAACCGATCAGCACCGTGAATAACGCGGCCAGCCCCACCATATAGAGCGTTTCCAGCGTGGCGTTCAGCATCAGGGCGTAAAACGCCTCCCAGCTCAGGCGACTTTGCATAACCGGATATCCTCCACGCCGTGACGCTGTAAAAAGGCCCGTTCGGCGGCGTAATCCGGCAGCAAAGCCTTGCGCAGCCGCGAATCGGGGTCGGAGAGCAGCGATCGCAGCGAACCGCTTTCCATCACCCGCCCCGCCTCCAGCAAGGCGGCGTGATCGCAGATGGCCTTGACCACCGCCAGCTCGTGGGTAATCAGAATGATGGTTAATCCGAGCCGGCGATTGATATCCGCCAGCAGAGACAGCACCGACTCCGTGGTTTCCGGGTCAAGCGCGCTGGTGGCTTCGTCACAGAGTAGATAGCGCGGCCGCGCCGCCAGCGCCCGGGCGATCCCGACCCGCTGCTTCTGTCCGCCGGACAGCTGGGAGGGATAGGCGCGCGCCTTGTCGCTCAGCCCCACCAGCGCCAACAGCTCTTGCACCCTGGCCGCCCGCTCCCGCCTGCCGACGCCGGCGATTTCCAACGGCACCGCCACGTTATCCCGCACGTTGCGGGCATGCAGCAGATTAAAATGCTGGAAGATCATGCCGGTACGCTGGCGATGGCGGCGCAGCTCCTGCGGCGACAGGGCGGCGATATCCCGCTCGTCCATCAGAATACGGCCGGAAGTGGGCCGCTCCAGCAGATTAATACAGCGGATCAGGGTGCTCTTCCCCGCCCCGCTGCGCCCCAGGATGCCGTAAACCGCGCCATCGGGAATGGTTAACGACACATTATCCAGCGCGGGCCGGGCGCCGGCGGAATAATGCTTGCCGAGCCGTTCAATCACGATCATTATTTTTGCCCTGCCACCGGAATAACCGATCCGTTATAACGGCTATTGATAAAGTCCGCGATCTGGCCGGACTCCAGATCCTGCGCCAACCGCCTGACGCGCGGATCCTCTTTCAGCGCCGACGTCGTCACCAGAATATTGGCATACGGGTTATTAGCGGCGCTCTCCAGCCCGAGGGCGTCTTTCGCCGGCGTCAGCCCGGCTTCCAGCGCATAGTTGCCGTTGATGACCGCCAGATCGACGTCATCCAGCGAACGGGGCAGCTGCGGCGCTTCAATTTCCACGATCTTCAGGTTTTTGGGATTTTCGGCGATATCCTGCGGCGTCGCCTGCACCTTCGCCGGATCTTTATAGCCGCTCTTCAATTTTATCAATCCCTGGCTTTGCAGTAGATAGAGCGCGCGGCTGAGGTTGGTGACGTTATTCGGCAGCGCCACCGTGCCATTATTCGGCACCTCGCTCAATATCTTATGCTTTCTGGAGTAGATCCCCAGCGGCTCGAGGTGCACCGTCGCGGCGACCACAAACTCCTTGCCCAGCGCTTTCTCCTGATCGCGCAGGTAGGGCACATGCTGGAAATAGTTGGCATCCACATCGCCGTGGGCCAGCAGTTCGTTGGCGTTCACGCCGCTGGTCAGCTCCACGATGTTCAGATTCAGAGAGGGATCGATTTTTTTCACCTGCGCCAGGATCTCGGCGTGCGGCACCGGATCCGCCGCCACCCTTAGCGCCTGCGCGGCCTGCGCCGAAAAGACCAGGCTTACGGATAACGCCAGCCCTGCCAAAGAGAAAATGACATGTTTTTTCATAGGGATATTCCTTGTTTTAAAGCGTTATCGTTTCTTTGGCTTGCAAGACATCGCCGTAATACCGGGTAGCGACGTCGGGATGGGAGCGCAGACGCCCCTTGAGATAATTCCAGCCCACGTCGCGCAGCAGAGGATTATGGGGGTCGCTGGTCGGCCCCGGCGCCTGCGCGGCGAGATGGGCCGGCAATTGATACACCGGCACCACGCTATCCAGCCGCGCGCCGAGGAAAAAGACGGCGGAGAGACGCTCCCGGCCCGGCGGCGGCGAAACCACCCGATGCACCGTCGCCCGCAGATAGCCGTTGGTCGCCAGCTCCAGCAGTTCGCCGATATTCACGACAAAAGAACCGCCTAGCGGCAGCGCGTCGATCCAACGCCCGGGTTCGACCTCCACCTGAAGCCCCTGCTGGTTATCCTGCAGCAGAAAACTGAGAAATCCGGAGTCCTTGTGCGCGCCGACGCCCTGCCGGCTGCGATCGTGCGGCTGTCCGGGATAGCGAATCAGCTTGATGTGTTCGTTGGGCTTTTCGCCGTACAGCGCGTCAAACGCGGTGACCGGCAGCTCCAGCGCCTCGGCAAACGCCCGCAGCAGGCGCAACGCCATACGCGTCATCTCTTGCTGCCACTGCAGCAGAGTGGTTTTCAGATCAGGCAGCGCCGCCGGCCAGAGATTCGGCCCTTGCAGCCGACGCCAGGCGGGGTCGTTCGCCAGCAGACGCAGCGCGGGGCGTTCGGCGCCGATATCAAACTGCTCGCGCCAGTCCGGCCGGCTACGCGTCAGTTCGGCGCCGGCCCGGTTGTAGCCGCGAAAATGGGGGGAGTGAATCATGGCGACGCGCTGTTTTTCCGCGTCAGGCAAAGCAAAAAACGCCTGCGCCAGCTGCTGCACGCGCTGCAGCAGCGCGCTATCGACGCCATGATGAACTAAATAGAAGAAACCGACGTCGCGAGCGGCCCGGTTCAGTTTGCTCAGGAAATTCGCCCGCTGTTCCGTATTGCCGTCAAGTTGCGATAAATCCAGGATTGGCAGGGATGTGATATTGCTCATGGCAGACTCCAATTATTAGCCGATAAACATCGCTGAGATAAAATCTGGAGTCGCTACAACAGCGGTAATGGTTCATGATTGCTCCTCTCTATTTATAATTCAGCCGATTACAATAATTCCGCCGGCTTCTCTCCTCCGCTGTATTAATGCTGAATTACGCCGTCAGGTGAAATACCAATAGTGAGAAAACTCATGCGAATAGTGGATATATAACCCCGCGGCCGATCGTCCGCGGCTATATTCCGGGCGTTATGACCGGCGTTTTACAGGCACAGCCTCCTCGCCTCTTTCGGCAACACGCCGAATTGTTTGCGAAAGGCGGCGCTGAAGTGCGATGGATTACTGTAGCCCAGCATCGCGGCGGTTTCCGTTACGCTATGGCGCCGCAGCAGCTCCCGCGCGCGCTCCATACGCTTACGCTGAAATAACGCATAGGCGCCGACGCCGAACAGCTGCTTGAAACCGCGCTTAATTTTCAGCGGGTTTAACCCGGTCGCCCGCGCCAGCTGTTCGATGGTCGGCGGCTTGCTCAGATTGTTGAGGAGCAGCTCGCGCGCCTGCCAGAGCTGCTTTTGCTCCCGGGAGCCGATAGTCTCGTCGCGCGGACTGACGGCGCGGACGGCCATTAAATTCCAGGCCAGAAACTCCAGCGCGGCCGCATGCACCAGCAGCACAGAAGGGGAATCGCTCGTCATCAAACGGCCGATCCGCTCGGCCGCATCAATACTTCTCTGGCCGCTGGCGTGGCAAAGCAGGCCGTCTTTTCTCTGATGAGAGGCGCACACCGCGCCGTAATCATCCCCCGCCAGCTCCCTAAGCAACGGTGGACAGACTCTCAGCTCGATGTTGCTCCAGTCGGCGCTGCAGCGCAGTTGGAAACGCTCATCGGGAAGAAAGGTGGTCAACGCCCGGCCGCGCGCCAGCTCCAGGCGGCGTTCGCGGCAGGCAACCCGCGTCTGGCCGCTGAGCTGACAATTAAAATGCACCCGCGCGGCGTCTCCCGCGCTTTCCGTCGCCGCGGACAGCGTCTGGGCGCCACAGGAAGTGGCGAGCGATAACTCCATACCGGGACGTATCGCCAGCGTCTTCACGCTCATGCCCGGCGGACAAGGAAAACCGGGATCGGTAAAAAACTCCGCCGACTTCATCATTGCATACCGTTCCTTTTTACGTTTGACGTTTCACTCTCGCGGGAACGCGCTCGCGAGAGTGGGCGGCCTGCGAATATTTAGAATAAAAACATGCTATTGCAAGTCATTCTCAGTTGCAACAGCCGTGCCCGCCGCGCCGTTGGCTCGGCCCGATACGCCCCTTCCGCGCGCGTCATCCCGACCGCGCGGCATAAATTTATCCCTATCCGGGGGATAATCGTACCTAATCGGGTAGTTCGTCATCGGGGTTGTCATCATCATTAGCGTTATCTCCCCGTCTAGCTAAAAAAGGATGCGCATTATTATGCGTCGAACCACCACGAGCTCAAGCGAGCTTACGCCCAAAGGGTTTCTGCAATTAATCACGCTCGCGCCCTATGCGCTCGGCGGCGCCATCGCCACCGCCATCGCCTCGGCCGCGCTAAGCGTGGCGCCGTTCTGGATCATCTACCGCATCACGGCGCAGCTTTTCTCCCCCCAGCCGGATATGACGGCCGTATGGCGGCTGATTGGCTGGGCCGTGGCGCTGCTGGCGTTACGCTGGGCCTTTATGGCCGTCAGCCATGTTCTTGCCCACATCGGCGCCTTTAGCATTCAGTACCGGTTAAAAATCGGCATGGCGAAGCGGTTGGGCGAGGTGCCGCTCTCTTTCTTCGCCCGCCGGGGTTCCGGCAGCCTGCGGCGCGTGCTGAACGACGACGTCAACAGTCTTGAGGGCTTCTTCGCCCATATGCTGCCCGATGCGGCCGCGGCGGCGGCGGTTCCCGTCGCGGCTTTAATCCTGTTGTTCGCCGCCAACTGGCCGCTGACGCTGGCCGCGCTGGCGCCGCTCCCTCTGGCGATGCTGGCCCAGTGGTGGATGATGCGGCGCTCGCGTAGGCGGATTGGCGCCTGGAACGACCTGCAAAAACGCATCGCCAATCAGGTGGGCGAATATATCCGCGGCGTGCATGTCATCAAGAGTTTCGGCCTGACCGCACGCTCGTTCGGCGATCTCGCCGACGCCATCCACGGCGCCGTCGACTGGGTGCAGGACTACGCCAAAAGCAGCACCGGAGGCTGGGTGCTGTTTACCACGCTGCTATCCGTCAATCTGCTGGTCGTCGCGCCGCTCGGCGCCTGGCTGCTGGCGCGCGGCGCGCTGGATCTGCCCACCCTGGTGATGTTTCTGCTGGTGGCGCCGGCGGTGCTATCTCCCCTGCTGCGGCTGACCTTCGCCATGGGCGAGCAGCTGCAGCGCGCGGCGGCGCTGGAGCGCATCAACGATATCCTCGCCGCCCCGCCGTTGCCGATTCAGAACGCTATGCCCATCCCCGCCGGGCCGCTGCATATCGCGTGTCGCGATCTGCGCCAGCGCTACGACGCGCGGCTGGCGCTGGACGGCGTCAGCTTTCAAGCCAGGGCCGGCCAATTAACCGCGCTGGTGGGCGCCAGCGGTTCGGGGAAGAGCACGCTGGTTAAATTAGTCGCCCGTCTTTACGAGTTCGAATCCGGCAGTCTGACCATCGGCGGCGTGGACATCCGCCAATGGCCGCTGGATGCCCTGCTCGCGCGTATGAGCATCGTCTTTCAAGAGGTGTTTTTGCTGCACGGCACCGTGCGCGACAACCTGGCGCTGGCCCGCCCCGACGCCAGCGATGCGCAAATCGAGGCCGCGGCCCGGGCGGCGCAGGCGCATGACTTTATCCGCGCGCTGCCGCAGGGCTATGACACGGTGCTGGGCGAACGCGGCGCCAGCTTATCCGGCGGCGAGCGCCAGCGCCTCTCCGTCGCGCGCGCGCTGCTTAAAGACGCGCCGATCTTGCTGCTGGATGAAGTCACGGCCAGCATCGACGCGGAAAACGAAATCCTGATCCAACAGGCGCTGAACCGGCTATGCGCGGGCAGAACGGTATTAATGATCGCCCACCGCCTGGGCACCATTATGCACGCCGACAATATCGTGGTGCTGGAACAGGGCCGGGTGGCGGGTCAGGGAACCCATGAGGCGCTGCTGACGGACTGCCCGGCATACCAAAAATTGTGGAACGATTATATTCAGGCCGAGGCGTGGTCGCTCGGGGCAGCGGCGAACGGCGCGGCCGGGGAGGAAAAATAATGATTAGTGAATTGATACGCTCCGGCTTCAGGCTCTCGGGAACGCGCGATCCCCGGCTGGTGCGCGGACTGGCGTGGAGCATCGCCGAAGGATTCTTTTCCGCGCTGTTCTATCTCGCCCTGTATGGCCTGCTGCGCGACGTTTTCGCCGGCGCCAATACGCCGATGCGGGCCGCCGCATACGGTCTGGCCATGTTCGCCGCCGTGGCGCTGCGCGTCGGCGCCGGCTACTGCGCCATGCCGCTGATCTTCTGCGGCGCTTACGCCATGATGGGCGAAGCGCGGCTGCGCGTCGCCGACCACCTGGGGCGGCTGCCGATGGGGTGGTTTAACCGCCAGCGCGGCGGCGATCTGGCCGCGCGCCTGACGTCGGATCTGGAGCTGATCGAACACCTCTGGTCGCATTTTCTAGGCGTCTTCGTCTCCGGCCTGGCGATGCCGGTATTTCTCATGCTGTTCCTGCTGTGGGTAGACTGGCATCTGGCGTTGTTGACCTGCGTCGGGATCCCGCTGGCGCTGCTGATGCTGAGCTGGAGCCAGCGTATGGCGGCCCGGCCCGGCGACCAGATGCTCGCCTCCGGCACGGCGGCGCAGGCGGCCCTGCTGGAGTACGTGCAGGGCATTGCGGTCATTCGCAGCTTCGGGCGCTTCGGCCAGGCGTGGAAACGCCTGGAGTCGATCCTGACCGAACACCACGACGCCGCGCTGGCCGTCGAATCCAAACCGGCGCCCTGGCTGGCCGGCTACGGATTTATGCTGGAAATGGGGTACGTCGGCCTGGTGCTGGCCGGCGTCTGCTGGTTGTCCGACGGCGCCTTGTCCCCGGACGCGCTGATCGTGTTCCTGATACTGGCTCTGCCGATATACCGACAGCTATTCGACGTCGGTCTGTCAACCCTGATGCTGCGCTTCGCGCGCCGTTCGCTGATGCGAATTGAAGCGCTGCTGGCGGAAAAAAACCTGCCGGAGCCCGTTCGCCCGGCGCTCCCGCAGGGAGAGGAGATCGTCTTTGAACACGTCGGCTTCGCCTATGACGACCAAGACGCCGCGCATCGGGGGCCGCTGACGCTCAACGACGTCACATGCGTCATTCCCGCCAGGCGCTTTACCGCCATCGTCGGCCCCAGCGGCGCGGGTAAAAGCACGCTGGTTCATCTTATCGCGCGGCTATGGGACGTGCGGAGCGGCCGTATCCGTCTGGGCGGCGTCGATCTGCGCGATATCGGCACCGAACGGCTTCACCGCCACGTGGCGATGGTGTTTCAGGATGTGCTGCTGTTCTCCGGCTCGGTGCTGGATAATCTGCGCCTCGGCAGGCCGGACGCCAGCCGCGAGGAGGCGATCGCCGCCGCCCGGCGCGCCCAGGCGCATCGGTTTATCGAAGCGCTGCCACAGGGTTACGATACCCCGCTGGATGAGGGCGGCGGTTCTCTGTCCGGCGGCGAACGCCAGCGGATCTCCATCGCCAGAGCGCTGCTGAAAAACGCGCCGATACTGCTGCTGGATGAAGCGACCGCCAACGTCGACCCTTCGGCGGAAGCCGAGATTCAGCAGGCGATGACCGAGCTGGCGCGCGGGCGCACCGTAGTGGTGATTGCCCATCGGCTCAAAAATATTCGCCATGCCGACCACATCCTTGTTTTGGATAACGGACGCTTGGTCGAACAGGGAGATCACCAAACGCTGATAGCGCGCGACGGACTCTATGCGCGCCTGTGGCGGCGGCAGCAGGACGCGCAGGGCTGGACACTGCGCGTTTCGGCATAGCCGATCGGGCGGACGCATATACGTCTAAACTGCTGAGCCGCCGCACATCTATACGTCTAAACAGGATTTTATATTACACATATGCATATCCATTGGTGATTTATTTCGTTCATCCTGATTTATCGCAGATCTAATATGGTGCCTCGCGTTTTATTTCAGGACGGAAAACACATGCCTATCTCTACCTCAGTGCTCGATTTTATCGGCCGCACGCCGCTACTCGAACTGACGCGCTTCGACACCGGCCCATGCCGGCTGTTCATCAAACTGGAAAACCAGAACCCCGGCGGCTCGATTAAAGATCGGGTCGCCCTGTCGATGATTGAACATGCGGAGCGGCAAGGCCAGCTGAAGCCGGGCGGCACCATTATTGAGGCCACGGCCGGCAATACGGGGCTGGGACTGGCGCTGGTGGCCGCGCTCAAAGGCTACCGCCTGGTGCTGGTGGTGCCGGATAAAATGAGCCGGGAAAAGATTTTCCATCTGCGGGCGCTGGGAGCGGAGGTGCTGCTGACGCGCTCCGATGTCGCCAAGGGGCATCCCGCTTATTATCAGGACTACGCCCGCCGGCTGTCGGCGGAGATACCCGGCGCCTACTACATCGATCAGTTCAATAACCCGGCCAATCCGGACGCGCACTACCGCGCCACCGGCCCGGAACTGTGGCGACAGCTGGAACAACATATCGACGCGGTGGTGGTGGGCGTGGGCTCGGGCGGTACGCTGGGCGGCCTGAGCCGCTACTTCGCGCAGGTATCGCCGGAAACCGAATTCGTGCTGGCCGACCCGGAAGGTTCTATCCTCGCCGATTATCTCCAGCACGGCGCCCAGGGGGAAGCGGGAAGCTGGCGCGTGGAAGGCATCGGGGAGGATTTTGTCCCGGAGCTGGCCGATTTCAGCCAGGTAACCCGGGCCTATGCCATCAGCGATGCCGAATCCTTAACCACCGCGCGGGAACTGCTGCGCAGGGAGGGCGTACTGGCGGGGTCGTCCAGCGGCACCCTGCTGGCCGCCGCGCTGCGCTACTGCCGCGCCCAGACGGAGCCGAAACGCGTGGTCACGCTGATCTGCGACAGCGGCAATAAATACCTTTCCAAAATGTTCAACGACTACTGGATGATCGAGCAGGGTCTGATTCAGCGCCCGCCGCACGGCGATCTGCGCGATCTGATCACCTACCGGCACGACGAGGGGGCCACGGTATCGGTCTCCCCCGAGGATACGCTGGCGATCGTCCACGCCCGCATGCGTCTGTACGACATTTCCCAACTGCCGGTGCTGGAGAACGATCGCGTTGTCGGCATTATCGATGAATGGGACCTGCTCAACAGCCTGAAAAAAGACGCGCAGCACTTCTCGCTCACCGCCCGCGACGCCATGTCCGGCAAGGTAAATACCCTGGATAAATCCGCGTCGCATGATGAATTGCTCGCGACTTTCGATCGGGGACACGTCGCCATCGTTCTGGACGGCGAGCGTTTTCTTGGCCTGATAACCCGTACCGACGTTCTGAACCACTGGCGACAGGCGCTGCGCTAAACGCGCGTTTCGCTCGCCCGCTCTCTGACACAAGGAATACGCTATGAGCCATTTTGCCACCCAAACCGTCCACGCCGGCTATACGCCCGACAGCACCGGCGCGGTAATGCCGGCGATTTACGCCACCTCAACCTTTGCGCAGCCCGCGCCGGGAGAACATACCGGCTACGAATATTCGCGCAGCGGCAACCCGACCCGCAGCGCGCTGGAAGCCGCCATTGCGCAGCTGGAGGGGGGAAGCCGTGGATTCGCCTTCGCTTCCGGGCTGGCCGCCAGCGCCACGATCCTCGAACTGCTCGATCGCGACAGCCATATCGTGGCGGTGGACGATCTGTACGGCGGCACCTGGCGCTTATTGGAAAATGTGCGTAAGCGCAGCGCCGGGCTACAGGTCACCTACGTCGATCCGGCCGATCTGCAGGCGCTGGAACAGGCCATTACCCCGCAGACGCGCATGATTTGGGTGGAAACCCCCACCAATCCGCTGCTGAAACTGGCGGATCTGGCGGCGATAGCCGTCATCGCCAAAAAACACCGGCTGATCGGCGTGGCGGACAACACCTTCGCCTCGCCGGCGCTGCAGCGGCCGCTGGAGCTGGGGTTCGATATCGTGGTGCACTCCGCCACCAAATACCTGAACGGCCATTCGGACGTGATTGCCGGGCTCGTGGCGACGGGCGACGACGAACTGGCCGCGCGGCTCGCCTATTTACAAAACGCGGTGGGCGGCATCCTCGATCCCTTCAGCAGTTTTCTCACCCTAAGGGGCATACGCACGCTGTCGCTGCGCATTGCGCAACACAGCGAAAACGCCCTGCTCCTCGCCCGCTGGCTGGAACAGCAACCGCAGGTGGCGCGGGTCTATTATCCGGGGCTGCCCAGCCACCCGCAGCACGACCTGGCGCGGCGGCAGATGTCCGCCGCGGGCGGCATGATCTCGGTGCGTTTGCAGGGCGACGAAGGCTACGCCCGCGCGGTGATTCAGAAAACCCGTCTTTTCACGCTGGCGGAAAGTCTGGGCGGCGTAGAAAGCCTGATCAGCCAGCCCTTTGCCATGACCCACGCCTCCGTGCCGCTGGAAAAACGGCTGCAAAAAGGGATCACGCCGCAGCTGCTGCGCCTCTCCGTCGGCATCGAAAACCCGCAGGACCTGATCGACGATCTGCGCCAGGCGCTCAATACCCAGGAGAATAATCTCTGATCGGCGGCGCGCCCGTATCGGGCGCGTCAAAGGTGAACAGGATAAATCATTTGTACAGCTTTCATCCCTGCGCTACTTTTTGATTATCAATAGATAACAATCGTCTCGTGAAGCATTATGGCAATCTATACCATCAGCGAATTCGTTGAACAGTGCGGCATCTCCCCGGCCACGCTGCGCGCCTGGCAGCGCCGCTACGGCCTGCTGCAGCCGCAGCGTACGCCGGGGGGCCACCGGCTATATAACGATGAAGATCTGAAGCAGGTGCAGCGGATCCTGGTCTGGCTGAAAAAAGGCGTCTCGATCGGTCAGGTCAAACCGCTGCTGGCCGACGGCGCGCACGGCTATGCGCCGGAAGATAACTGGCGCCGGTTGCAGGATAAAATGCTGGCGCATTTGCAACAGGGCCAGGTGTCCGCGCTGCGACATCTTCTTTATGAAACGGGGCGCGAATATCCGCGCGCCGCGCTGGTGGATAACGTATTACGCCCGCTGCGCGCGCGGCTGAGCGGCAATCATGCCGCGCTACGGACGCTGCGCGAAATTCTCGACGGACAGATTATGGGATACAGCGCGTTTTGCCTGGCAGGCAACCGCCGCCGTCGCGGACAGGACGCTTTTCTGGCCGGCTGGCATCTGCGCGACGGCACGGAAGTGTGGCTGGAAGCGCTGAAGCGCTCCACCGCCGCGTTCCGCTTTGACGTGCTGGGCGCCCCGCTGGACGACGTCGTCCCGGAAACGCAGGCCGACAAGCTCTGGGTGCTGGTCACCGCCGGCCCGCTGACGCAGGCGCGCCGGCATCAGCTCGATCTATGGCAGGCCGGCGGGCTGCAGGTCGTGGTGGTCGAGATCTAAGCGCCGCGCCATTTCTCCTCGGACAATGCGGGAATAAGATATAAATAAAGCGTCTTGTTTTTTACCCTTATAAAGATGATGGTTAACGGATTCTTGATAAAGGCCGGAGGTAAAAACCATGACCACTCTCTCTATTTTCCAGCGTCCGCAGACGGCCCGCCCCATTCAACAGCTGACCGGCTTCGACGAGATCGCCTCGCTGCTTGCCGGCGCCGGCATTCAGCTGGAGCGCTGGCCGATCGGCGGCATCGGCCATGACGCCGGTGGAGAAGCGCTGCTGGCGCATTTTCAGGCGGAAATCGAACGGCTCAAACGGCAGGAAGGCTACACCTCGGCGGATGTGATCAGCCTGACGCCGGACCACCCGCAACGCCGGGAACTGCGAGAGAAATTCCTGCAGGAACACACCCATAGCGAAGATGAAGTGCGCTTTTTCATCCACGGCGCCGGCACCTTTTTCGTGCCGATTAACGACCGCGTTTTCCGCCTAACCTGCGAAGCCGGCGATCTGCTGCGCGTTCCCGCCAATACGCCGCACTGGTTCGACAGCGGCGAATCCCCCGATTTCGTCGCGATACGTATCTTCACCAACCCCGCCGGCTGGGTCGGGCATTTTACCGGCAGAGAGACGTTCCACTGATCGGAGCGCAGCGGAAATGCCCGCGGCTGCTGCGTTTATCGTCGGATCGCTTTATACTAGCCGGCGATAACAACTCGGCCATTACGGCCACCAGCGGCGGGAACCATCCGGTAATGATAAATAACGATGTATTGCGCAGCGTGCGCTACATGCTAAATCTGAACAACGAACAATTGATTGAAATTCTGACGCTGATGGACACTGGCGTCACGCCGCGGCAGATGGCCGCTTTCGTCAAAAAAGAGGAAGAAGAGGGCTTCCAGCTCTGTCCGGATATCTTGATGGGCGCGTTTCTCGATGGCCTGATTATCCGCCAGCGCGGCAAAGACGACAGCCGCCCGGCCGCAAAAATCGAACGCCGCATCACCAACAACATTATCCTGAAAAAGCTGCGCGTGGCGTTCGCGCTGAAGACCACGGATATTCAGGAGATTCTTCAGTCGCAGAATTTCCGCCTTTCGCAACCGGAGCTGACCGCAATGCTGCGCGCGCCGGAACATAAAAACTACCGCGCGTGCGGCGATCAGGTACTGCGTTATTTCCTGAAGGGCTTGACGGCTCGCCTGCGCAAAAGCTGATTGCCGCCGGCGCGGGTTATCCGGCTAGCGTCGCCGGAAACATTCCGCTATCGCCCCCTTAATCTTGATTTCAATTTTGTCGAATGAACCGGTGGTGCGCCAGCCCACCTCAATGGGATAACGGCTCAAATCGACCGGACAGGGCAGCATGCGTAATCCGCCGCTCCCGACGATGGCCCGCGCGGCATGCGCCGGAATGGTGGCGATCGCCGGCGATCCTTTCAGCAGATAGGGCAGCGCCGCGAAGTGGGTGGTGGCGGCCGTAATATTGCGCTTCAGACCGGCCGCCGCCAGCGCCTCATCCACAATGCCGATAAATCCGCCGGATGAGATCAGAATATGGTCGCTCGCCACAAAGCGCGCCAGATCCATCGGCTCATCCTCATGATGGAATTCGGGATCGACCAGGCAGGCGTACTCCCCTTCCCCCACCCACTCATGACTCAGAGCGCGGCTGGAAAAGCCGCCGGAGGCAATCGCAATATCGATTTGGCGCTCCATCAGCGCGTTTGACACAATCTGGCTATGGGTCTGCCGAAAGATCAGCCGGAGTTTCGGCGCCCGTTGCGCCATTATGGCGATAAGACGCGAGCCGATGGCGATTTCGAAATCGTCGGAAAGCCCGATAATCACCGAGCGCCCCTCATAGCTGCCGGTATCGGGGGAGACCATCGTCAGGCTTTGCCGACAGCGGTTCAGCGCTTCGGTAACCACCGGTTTTAGCTGGCTGGCGAGCGGCGTAGGCGCCAGCCCATGCCCGGTCCGCTGAAACAGCCGCTCGCCATAAAGCGCGCGCAGACGGGCGAGCGCGGCGCTGACCGCCGACTGGGTGAGATGCAGACGAATGGCCGCCCGGCTGGCGCTCTCCTCTTCATAAAGCGCTTCAAACACTTTTAGCAGGTTCAGGTCGACCTTGGCGATATCCATATTATTCATATCGATTAGCAATCGCTCGCTCTTCATTGGTAACGCGGCATTTTATATTATTATTTCCCCGTCCCTGCAGAGGTTTTTAACATGACCCAATCCATCGTCGCCGCGCTTCAGATCGGCGCCTTGCCCAGCGGCAAGGCCGATACGCTGAAACGCATTCTCTCCTATGAAAAAACCATCGCCGCCAGCGGCGCCAGGCTGGTGGTATTGCCGGAAGCGATACTCGGCGGTTATCCCAAAGGGGAGATATTCGGCACCCATCTCGGCTACCGCCTGCCGGAAGGCCGGGAAGCGTTCGCGCGCTATTTTGACAACGCCATCGAGGTTCCCGGCGCGGAAACCGAAGCGCTGGCCGCGTTATCCGCCCGTACCGGCGCGTCGCTGGTGGTGGGGGTTATCGAACGGGCCGGCAGTTCATTGTACTGTTCGTCGCTGTTTTTTGAGCCGACGCAAGGACTGGCGGCGAAACACCGTAAATTAATGCCGACCGGCACCGAGCGCCTAATCTGGGGCCAGGGTGACGGCTCCACCCTGCCGGTGGTCGAGACGGAGGCCGGACGCATCGGCTCGGCGATCTGCTGGGAAAACCACATGCCGCTGCTGCGCACCGCGATGTACGCCAAAGGGGTGGAGATCTGGTGCGCGCCGACGGTTGACGAACGCGATATGTGGCTGTGCTCCATGCGCCATATCGCGCACGAAGGACGCTGTTTCGTGGTCAGCGCCTGTCAGGTGCAGCCTTCGCCGAAAGCGCTGGGAATCGACGTGCCGGGCTGGGATGAAAACCGTCCGTTGATTCAGGGCGGCAGCGTGATCGTCGGCCCGCTGGGCGATATTCTGGCCGGTCCGTTCAAAAACGATTCCGGGCTAATCAGCGCGGAAATCGATACGGCGGAGCTTAAACGCGCCCGTTACGATTTCGATGTGGTCGGCCACTATGCCCGCCCCGATGTGTTTGAGTTAACGGTGGACGAACGCGCCAAGCCCGGCGTGAAGTTCGTGCGTGACTAAACGGTAAAACCCGATTCCCCGGCCGCGCCGCGGATAAGCCGCCGCCGCGCGGTAAAAATATGTCACAATTGGGCGACAGGTAACCGGCGTCGCCTTTATTCATTTCAGGTATGATTCCGCCAGACCGTCGATAGCCGCCGCTAACGGCTATGCGAAAATAGGCTACTCCGTCATTTCCTACCGCTAAGGTGCTAAAAATGAAACTTTTCATCTATGAACACTGCCCGTTCTGCGTCAGAGCCAGAATGATTTTCGCTCTGAAGGCGATTCCCTTCGAGCTGTCCGTGATTATGGAAGGCGACGTTGAAACCCCTACCCGCATGGTGGGACGTAAGGTGGTTCCCATTTTGCAAAAAGACGACGGCGCCTTTATGCCGGAAAGCATGGATATCGTTCATTACGTCGATGGCCTGCGCGCGCCGTTAATCGCCGACCGGCCGGCTGAGCCCGCCATCGAGGCCTGGTGCCGGGCGGCATCCGGAGCGATTTTCAAACTGGCCGTTCCGCGCTTCACCAAAGCGGATTTTAAAGAGCTGTCTACGCCCGAAGCGCGCGAAGCCTACCGCGCGCGGGAAGAGAAAGCATTCGGCGACCTGGAGGCGCTGCTGGCCGACACGCCGGCGCTGGCCGCCGACGTTCAGCACAAGCTGGAAGAGCTCGAACCGCTATTGGCGAATAAACAGGGGATCTCCACCGGCGACTTTATTCTGTTCCCCGTGCTGCGTTCGCTGACTATTGTAAAAAGCATCACTTTCGGACCGCATGTCGCCGACTACCTCAAGCGCGTCAGCGAGGCCGGCAAGGTTGAGCTTCTGACCGCTCAGGCCATGTAAACGCGACGACAGGCGCCAAACACCACTACCGCCGGTGAACAGACGATGTCAAAACAAGAGAAAACGCCATGGTGGCGGCAGGGGAAAACGCCCGATTACCGATTTTCGCTGGCTAACGAGCGTACGTTTCTCGCCTGGATCAGAACCGCGCTGGCCTTTCTGGCCGGCGCGGTCGCCATCGACCAGTTCACAGTGCACCTCGCCTCGCCGATGGTGCGTCAGGGGCTGGCGCTGCTGCTGATCGCCGGCGCGGCCCTACTCGGCGTGCAGGCCTATCGCCGCTGGGCCGGCAACGAGAAAGCCATGCGGCGGGAGAGCGATATGCCCTACACCCCGATGCTGCTGACCGTTACGCTGTTTATCACCGTCATTGCGGCGGCGCTGGCGGCGATCATAATCCTTGACTAGGCTGCCGATGACAACGACGCGCGATCCCGGTTTGCAGCCCCAGCGGACGGGGATGGCCTGGTCGCGCACCCTGTTTGTGCTGCTGATCGACAGCCTGCTGTTCTTTCGCGCCGGGATGGCGGACGACAGCCCCATCGTTTTCGGCTGCGGTATTTTACTGCTGTGCGTTGCCTGCATGATGGCTATCCTTGCCGTGATGCGTTATCACTTTAACGACGCCCGACATCAGGCGTTATCCTGGTTCAGCCACGGCCTTATCGCCCTTACCTCCATCGCCATCGTCATTTCCGCACTGGCGCTGCTGCAGCATATGCTGCGCGCCTGACCCGCTTCAAAGCCAAAGACATAGCGCGCGGCGACGCGCCGTCCGCCGGATAATCCGCGATCGCGTAAAAAATAAAGCGTTTACCTGACATAAAGGCATGCCTTACAATTGAGAATGAACGTTCATTCTTAATTATCACAAAGCGGAGCGACGCGTCGCGCGCAGGTGGCAAAAATTTTTGCGCGGATGAACGTTTTAATCTGGAGGAAAAAATGCAAAAAACTATCGCTAAATCCGAGCGAATAAACGCCCGCCGCGATCAGATCATCGCGGCGGCGCGCTGCTGTTTTCGCCGTTCGGGATTCCATGGCGCGGGGATGGCGAGCATCGCCGCGCAGGCGCGCCTTAGCGTAGGGCAAATATACCGCTACTTCGCCAACAAAGACGCCATCATCGAGGAGATCGTCAGCCAGATCGTTAATAAGAAGCTGAAAATCATCAGGCTAGGCGAGGATCACCCGGCGCAAATGGCGAAAGCGCTGGCGGAACGCGCCCTGAACGGCGATGAACAAACCCGCGAAGACGATAACGCGCTGATGCTGGAAGTCACCGCCGAAGCGACGCGTAATCCCCGCGTCGCGTCAATACTGCAAGAGGCCGATGACCAGCTGTTCCGGCAGGCGACCGAAATGCTGCAACGGCGCTATCCCCAACTGAGCGCGCCGCAAATCGCCGCCCGCGTCGAGGTCATGGCCGTATTGTCCGAAGGCACGGCGTTTCGCGCCGTAACCCGCCAAAAAGCCGAGCCGGATATGCTGAATCAGCTTTATCGGCATATCTTCCACCACACTTTCCCTGAAAATACAGACAATGACTAAAATAACGCCATCATCCCGTTTAGGTTATGCATTGGTGCTCGGGCTGCTGGCCACGCTTGGCCCCCTGTGTACCGATCTCTATCTTCCCGCGCTGCCCGAACTGGCGGCGGAATTGTCGACCACCGCCGCCGCCGCGCAGTTGAGCCTGACCGCCGGGCTGCTGGGGCTGGGCTTCGGCCAGCTGATTTTCGGACCGCTGAGCGACAAGCTGGGACGCCGCCGTCCCCTGCTGATTTCACTGTTTATTTTACTGCTCGCCTCGGTCTGGTGCGCCCTGGCGCAGGATATTAATCATCTGATCGCCGCGCGGCTTATTCAGGGGCTGGCCGGCGCCGGCGGCGCCGTTCTGTCGCGCGCCGTCGCGCGCGATCTCTACTCCGGCCATGAGTTAACCCGCTTTTTCGCCCTGCTGATGCTGATCAACGGGCTAGCGCCGATTATCGCTCCGATAATGGGGGGCGTTATGCTGGGCGTCATGGACTGGCGGGGGATTTTTATCGCGCTGGCGGCGATCTCTATTTTGCTGCTGCTGCTCACATTCCGGCATCTGCACGAAACCCTTCCGCCGCGGCGCCGGGTGAGCGGCGGCATAGGATCTCTGGTCTTATCGGTCGGCAGCCTGCTGACGCAGCGCCAATTCATGGGGCTTTGTCTCGCCCAGGGCTTCGCGGGCGCGGGCATGTTCGCCTACATCGGCGCATCGCCGTTCGTGCTGCAGGAGATTTACCGGCTTAGCCCGCAAATGTTCAGCCTATGCTTCGCCGTCAACGGCGTGGGATTGATCTTTTCCGCGCAGATCTCCTCGCGCCTAAGCGGTCATTTCGGGGAGATGCGGGTGCTGAAGGCCGGACTGCTCATCGCCGGCGTGTCGTCGCTATCGTTGCTGCTGGCGGCCATGCTGCACGCCTCGCTGGTATGGCTGCTGATTCCGCTGTTCTTTACCATCATCATTATCGGCATCGTCGGCCCCAGCGCTTCGGCGTTGGCCATGCAAAGCCAGGGCGACAAGGCAGGCAGCGCCTCGGCGCTGCTCGGCGTCAGCATGTTTACGCTGACCGGCCTGTTCGGGACTTCCGCCGTCTCCATGGCGTTGGTTATCGTCATCTGCTATGCGCTGGCCATCGCCACGTTCGCGCTGCTGGCGCGCCGGGCGCGGTAACGGGTTTGCGCCGCCAGCGGCTATTTACGATGTTAGCAGCAGGTCCCCGCCTATTGACGCGGGGATGACGCGCTATCGGCGCGGATAACGCAGGCGGCGCCGGTTCGCGATCAGATTGAACTTTGCGGAAACAGAAACGGGTTAATGCTGCTGCGGGAAAACCCCTCTTCTTCCATTTTTACGTCCAGCACCAGCGACGCCAGATCGTCGGCGACCGCTTCCACCCGGTGATCTTTTTCCTGATAGAGGATTTTCAGATAGGTGCCGCAGTGGCCGCAGCTCTCCGCTTTGATCGCGGCGTTTTCGCTGTCCAGCGACCAGTAGTTGAGATCGCCCGACTCCTCGCAGTTGCTGCATTTCACCCGCACCATATGCCACTCGCTTTCGCACAGATTGCAGTGCAGATAGCGCAACCCGCTGCCGGCGCCGAGCTGGACCACGCCGGACACCGGCATACTGCCGCATACCGGACAGAACTGGCGATGCTCGCCCGGTTCGGCGCGCGCCTTGCCGGGTATCCGGCTGGCCATTTGCGCCCAGAACAGCGACAGCGCGGCCCAGATAAACGGCGCCTTATCGTTGATTTCAGCGCTGAACTCATGGTTGAACAGCGCGCTCGCCATGGTTTCCAGCTCCTGCGCCGACGACTTCTCCAGATTTTCCAGCGTCGCCAATACCTGCCCGTCCGCATCCGGCTTCAGTTCCTCGATCAGCGCGCGCAGCAGAATGAGCCAATGCGTATCGCGGGGGAACGCCGCAATATCCAGCGGCGGACGATCGCCCGCCTGCTTTAGCGCCTCGGAGAGATCCATTTGCAACGGGTGATCGTGCAGCACCTTGCGCTGCGCTTCCACCACGGCGGCGGCGAACGTCAGATAATCCGCCAGCGGATGGTCCTGCGCCAGCTGGCGCAGACGCTCGGCGCGGCTGCCGTAAAGGCTTTTCAAATTAGCAAAAAGCAACGGCGGGATATGCCCCACCGATGCCGATTTTTCATTATTTTCTAACTGTTCCTGAGGAACAATACGGATACTCATCAGGGTTGTTTTTCCTGTTGTTTACGTTGTAGCTCGCGGTACCAGCGCGGGTGGTGTTTCTTCGCCCAGGCGGTAGACACCCAGCCTTCCACCATGGCGGTAATCGTCCCTTTCACCCATAACGCCGCATAGACATGCACCATGATAACCAGGATAAGCCCAATCGCCGACAGCGAATGAACCAGCAGGGCCAGGCGTATAACGGGAATGGGGAACGCGTCGGCGAAATAGGGCCGCCACATCACCACGCCGCTCGCCAATAGTAGGACCAGGCTGATAATGGCTAACCAGAATACGCACTTCTGGCCGAAATTATACCTGCCCGTGTCGCCGACTTCCTCATTTCTGGCGATCTTATGAATGTTTTTCGCCCATTCGATGTCGTCGCGATTAATCAAATTGTGTTTCCAGTAGCGGAAAAACATCAGCAGAAAAGCCGCGAACATCACGACGCCGACAAACGGGTGCAGAATGCGCGCCAGCTGCGCCGTTCCCAGAATATTCATCAGCCAGTTGAGCGAGGGAAAGAAAAATCCCAGGCCGCTGACGGCGGCGAATACGAAACAGAAAGCCACAATCCAGTGATTAATACGCTCCGGCGCGCTATAGCGCTGAATCCGCTTACTCTTTTTCATGCTGCTTATCCTCATGATGCGCCTCATCCTCCGCGTCCTCTTCGTCGTCTTCTACGCGATTCGGACCCACGCCGACGTAGTGGAATACGCTGGCGGCGAAGGTGGCGGCAAAACCGATGGCCGCCAGCGGTTTCCAGATGCCTTTCCAGAAAGTCACCGTCGGGCTGATGGAAGGGTTATCCGGCAGGCCGTGATAAAGCTGGGGTTTATCGGCATGATGCAGGACATACATTACGTGCGTTCCGCCGACGCCGGCCGGGTCGTACAGCCCGGCGTTGTCATAGCCGCGGCTGTTGAGATCGGCGACGCGTTCCGCCGCCAGATCTTTCATCGCCTCTTTGCTGCCGAAATGAATGGCGCCGGTCGGGCAGGTCTTAACGCAGGCCGGCTCCTGGCCGACCGCGACGCGATCCACGCACAGCGTGCATTTATAAACGCGGTTATCCTCTTTGTTCATGCGCGGCACGTCAAACGGGCAGCCGGCGATGCAGTAGCCGCAGCCGATACAGTGTTCGGACTGAAAATCGACGATGCCGTTGGCATACTGAATGATGGCGCCCGCCGACGGACAGGCTTTCAGACAGCCCGGATCGGCGCAGTGCATACAGCCGTCCTTGCGGATCAGCCACTCCAGTTTGCCCTTTTCTTCCACTTCCGAAAAACGCATCACCGTCCAGGATTTGGCGGTTAAGTCGGTCGGATTATCGTACACGCCGACGTTATGCCCCACCTCGTCGCGGATGTCGTTCCATTCCGAGCAGGCGACCTGACAGGCTTTACAGCCGATACAGGTGGTAACGTCGATCAATTTGGCGACCTCCTGCTGGTGGTCGCGGGCCTGCGGCGGCGGCGTCAGCGAGTTCGTGGCGGAACGACGGATAATATCTTGTGATTGCATGACCATAATCTCTCTCCGCTACGCCTTTTCCACATTAACCAGGAACGCCTTGTATTCCGGCGTCTGGGTATTGGCATCGCCGACGTGCGGCGTCAGGATATTCGCCAAAAACCCTTTCTGCGTGGTGCCTTCGAACCCCCAGTGACAGGGCACGCCGATAGTTTCCACCGGCCGGCCTTCGATCGTCAGCGTGCGAATGCGCTTGGTGACGACGGCTTTGGCCTTGATATAGCCGCGTCGGCTGCTGAGCTTCACCATGTCGCCGGCGCGAATGCCTTTCTGCTCGGCCAACGCTTCGCCGATCTCGACGAACTGCTCCGGTTGAACAATGGCGTTCAGCCGCGCATGTTTGGTCCAGTGACGAAACAGTTCGGTTATCGAGTAGGTGGTCGCCACGTAAGGGAATTCAGACGCCGATCCCATACGTTGCCGATCGGCGTCATACAGCCGGGCGGCGGGATTAAAGCGCGTATTTTCATGCAGCGGACTTTTCTCCAGCGGCGATTCGACCGGTTCGTAGTGTTCCGGGAACGGGCCGTCGGTCAGCTTATCGATGGCGAACAGGCGCCCCATGCCCTCGGCCTGCAAAATAAAGGGGCCGACGCCGCTGCCCGGCGCCGCATTGCCGTAATCGGGCACGTCGATCCCCTGCCAGCGCTGGCCGTCCCAGCGCAGGATTGCGCGCTGCGGATCCCAGGGGTTGCCCTGCTCATCGGCCGAGGCGCGGTTGTAAAGAATGCGGCGGTTCTGCGGCCAGGCCCAGGCCCATCCCAACGTACTGCCCAGTCCTGAAGGGTCGGCGTTATCGCGCCGCGCCATCTGGTTGCCCTGTTCGGTCCAGCAGCCGGTATACACCCAACAGAAACTGGCGGTGGTGCCGTCGTCGCGCAGCTGCGAGAAGTCGGAGAGCAGTTGCCCTTTTTTCAGCACCAGATTGCCCCGATCGTCGTAGAGATCCGCCAGCGCGTAGCCATTGCCCTCTTTCGCCACCTCTTCCGGCGACGGATCTTCCGGATTGAGGTAGTTCCAGGCCATATTGAGCACCGGCTCGGGATTGGCGCCCCCCTCTTTGGCGTACATCTCGCGCAGGCGCAGGAAGATGCCGGCCAGAATCACCCCGTCATGCCGCGCTTCCGCCGGCGGCTC
Organism: Brenneria populi; assembly: GCF_036016195.1. NCBI lineage: Bacteria > Pseudomonadati > Pseudomonadota > Gammaproteobacteria > Enterobacterales > Pectobacteriaceae > Brenneria > Brenneria populi. Next base: position 78,233 of record NZ_JAYWTM010000011.1, read on the forward strand.
CGCGCCTTTAAAGTGCCACTGCAGCCAGCGCCCGGAGTTGACGATCGAGCCGTTCTCCTCGGCAAAGCAGCTGGACGGCAGGCGGAACACTTCCGTTTGAATGCCGGCGCTTTCCACCTCGTTAAGCTCGCCGTGGTTTTGCCAGAAATTGGAGGTTTCCGTCGCCAGCGGATCGATAATGACCAGGAACTTCAGTTTTTTCAGCGCATCGCGGGCTTTATTGGAGTCGGCGAACGCCGCTATCGGGTTAAAACCCTGAGCGATATAACCGTTCACCTTGCCTTCAAGCATCATCTGCGTGTAGTGCAGCGCGTCATAACTTTGATCCCACTTGGGCAGCCAGTCGAAACCCCAGTCGTTTTCTTTGCGCGCGTTATCGCCGTAGAAACTCTTCATCATGCTGATAAAGAATTTGGGGGTATTCTTCCAGTAATTTACCTGGTCGGGTAACAACGCTTTAGGCGTAATCTGGCCTAAATAGTCTTGCAGGGTGGTCTGCTTTTCCGACGGTAAATCCATGTAGCCCGGCAGCCGCAAAGAGAGCAGGCCGAGGTCGGTATAGCCCTGAATATTGGAGTGTCCGCGCAAGGCGTTGATGCCGCCTCCCGCCATACCGATATTTCCCAACAGAAGCTGAATCATGCCGGCGGCGCGAATCATCTGGGAGCCGGTGGTATGCTGCGTCCAACCCAGCGCATACAGGAAGGTGGTGGTTCTGTCCGGCACGCAGGTCGAGGCCAAAATTTCACAGATGGTGAGAAAATCTTCCTTTGGCGTGCCGCAAATATTGGTAACGACCTCCGGCGTATAGCGGCTGACGTGCTGTTTCAACAGATTCCATACGCACCTGGGGTGGCTCAGCGTGGCGTCGCGTTTGGCAAAGCCGTTTTCGTCCAGTTCATACTGCCAGGTGGCGCGATCATATTTACGCGCCTGCGGATCGTACCCGCTGAAAATGCCGTCATCAAAAGCGTAGTCCTCGCGCGCCAGCAGGCTGGCATTGGTGTAGGACTTCACATATTCCATCTGTACCTTGTTGTTGCTGAGCAGATACTGAATCACCCCTAGCAGAAAGGCGACATCCGATCCCGCCCGGATGGGCGCGTAGAGGTCGGCGACCGATGCGGTGCGGTTAAAGCGCGGATCGACCACGATCAGTTTGGCGCCGTTTTTTACCTTGGCTTCCACCGCCCATTTAAACCCCACCGGATGCGCTTCCGCGGGGTTTCCCCCCATGACGATCACCACGTTGGCGTTTTTAATATCCACCCAGTTATTAGTCATCGCCCCGCGGCCAAAAGTCGGCGCCAGCGCCGATACGCTGGGGGCGTGGCACAGCCGCGCCTGGGTATCTATCCCCAGCATCCCCAGCGCGCGGGCGAAGCGGTGGTCCAGCATGCCGGTTTCGTTGCTGGCGGCCGATGAACAGAGCATCCCCGTCGTCAGCCAGCGGTTGACCGTAACTCCCGCGCCGTTCTTTTCAACGAAATTGGCATCCCGGTCGGCCTTCATTAAGCGCGCGATGCGATCGAATGCCTCCGGCCAACTGATACGCTGCCATTTATCCGACCCCGGCGCGCGATATTCGGGATATTTAAGACGCTGATCGCTATGGATAAAATCAATCAGTCCGGCGCCTTTCGGGCACAATGATCCGCGGCTTACCGGATGATCCGGATCGCCCTCGATATGAAAAATGGACGGTTTGGCGTTTTTGGCGCCGTCCCCCAGGCTGTACATTAAAATCCCGCACCCGACCGAACAATAGGTACAGTTATTACGCGTTTCTTTGGCGCGCAATAACTTATATTGCCGGGTTTCCGCCAGCGCGGCCGCCGGAGAAAACCCCAGGGCGGTAACCGTGGTTCCGGCCATACCGCCCGCACAGATTCTAAAAAATTGTCGTCTGCTGACCTGCATGGATAACTCCTCGCACCGCATTGCTCACGGTAAAATCGTGGTGAAATTTTTATTTCTTTTTTATAAGAAGCAACTTTCGATAGCCAAAACCTTACTAACAATAAGTATTATGAGAGTAAAAATGGAAACCTCAAATATTTATCCAATTAATAACATTTAGGTCACAAAATAAGTAAAAATCGTTTACTAAATAACCAGAAAATCTATATTTTGAGAATGGTTGCTATTCCCGTTATCACTTTAACGCATTGACCGCTATGTTATTTTTTATATAACGATTGAGCATTTTCCTTTATTTATCTTTATCGGATAAATAAAACGATTCGGTTATTAACCAGAGGATTAATGGAAGACGAATAAGAATAAATAGATACGGATTATCCGTATTGAATACGGACGCGCTTTGCGACACTATGCGCCCGGACTTTCGCTTAAGGAAAAATCATCAATCGGGAATGATTAATGAAAAAGCTGCTATTACTATTGATAACGATAACCATGCAAATCAGCGCGGCCGCCGCGGCTCAGCATGCCTGCTCACCGATCGCATCTGATAATGAAACAGGAAATTGCTCGCCCTTGATGAAATCATCCGCCGAGTCTGAACTCAATACGGCCTATCGCAATGCTAAAAAACGCATCGAAGCAGCCTATAGGGCCGATGAGGGTCTGGGAAAGCATTATCTGCAAACGCTGCTGGACTCACAGCGCGGCTGGCTGAAATATCGTGACGGACAGTGCCGTCTGGAAGCGTTTATCGCGGAAGAGGGATCGGCGGCCAACGCCGAGTTGACTGACGGCTGTGTGATAAGAATGGATAAGGAACGGATCGCCCAGCTAAACGCGATGCCGTATCAGTAAAATGGCGGCCGGATGGTTTATTGGCGGCAACGAACAAAAGCCGCCGCCTGGTTAAGCGCACTCAGACCGCCGGTGTTAGCAAGTAGCGTAGCGCTGAATAAAATCCAGCAGAATCCGTCTTGCCCAGCGTGGTTCTTCCGTGAGCTGCGCCATCATCCGATCGACATCAAATCCTAACTGCCGCATCCTGTCTTCATTGCGTCGTAAACAGGCCGACATGATTTTCGCGTTAAACTCCGGATGAAACTGTACGCTTAGCACGTTATCGCTATAGCGAATAATCTGACAACGATCAACCTCTGAGCTGGCCAGCACCTGAGCCCCGGCAGGTGGAACCAGCACCGACTGGCGATGGCTCAGGTAAGCCGGAAACCGTTCAGGATGGTGTTGCAGCCAGCCAATGGTTTCCGCCTCGGGATTCAATGTTACCGTCTGAAGCCCCATTTCGGCGCCGTTGGGGTTATCGCCCACCGTCCCGCCCAGGGCATGAGACAACAGTTGGTGTCCATAACAAACTCCCAGCATCGGCACATCGGCATAAAACGCTTCTCGCAGCCAGCCGGCCGTATACTCACTCCAGTCCAGCCGATCCGTCACCATTGACCACGAACCAGAAATAATCACCGCCGATACCTGATCAAACGACGGTAGCGCTTCCCCGATATCGGGGCGAATCACTCGCAGATCGTGCGTTTCGCCCGGCAGCGTATCTGCAAACCATTTTCCCTGCGGCCCAACCTGTGAAGCGATATCCTCCGGCGGTTCACCCATCTGAATAACCAGTAATACCTTTGTACCCATGCTTCTACTCTACCCCGCAACGATGAGTGATTAACAAAGACCGTATATATCCAATAGATTCCGAGTGGCAGGCGTGTTGGCTTTCCCGCAACTTGAATTATTTATGGTATACCATGCCATATGCGGCCTGCCGTATCTTTTTATTTAAAAAAAATCAGTACCATAATTTATTAATATAAATAGGCGGGATAGGATATTTGGAGAAGCGAATATCAGCCCATCATTGCACACCGCGGATAACGTTACCCGCGGAGCGCAATTAGGGCATAAGCGGTAATTCGAGGTCGGGATCGATCAGGCTGTAGATTTGATTGCCAAACACCGGCTGCTGTAACAGACGGTCGACGGCCAGCGCGACATCCTGCCGGGAAACCAGCCCCAATACCGCATCGCCCTGGGTCAGCCGCGCGTTATGTGTGGCGACCACGTCCAGCAAGCCGCCGGGACGGACGATGCAATAGTCCAGCGAGCTGGTTTGCAGCCAGCTTTCCGCCAGCGACTTCTCCCGCACCGCAAGACCGAAGGCGGCTTTGGCGCGCGGCGACAGCAGCGGCCATTGCTCGCCGCAGCCCATGGAGGTCACCAGCAGCATGCGTTTTATCCCGGCCTGCTCGGCGCCGTCAATCACCACCCGGTGCCCCAGGTAGTTCACCGCGCCGCCGCCCATAGTAGAGACGACGATAGCCTCCTTGCCCGCCAGCCGACAGGCCTGCGCGACGGTATCGGCGTCGCAGGCATCGCCCTGCACCACGGCGACGCCCTGCTCACGCCAGCGCGCGCTCTGTTCCGCGTCGCGCAACACCACAACCACCGGCTGCTCGCACTCCATGGCGCGCTGCAACAAACAGCCGCCGACGCCCTGACCCGCGCCAAAGAGTAACCACGTCATACCGGCTCCCGCAGCAATCCGGCCGCTAACGTATGGAACGCATCGACCTGCGTCGTCAGCAGTTGGCGATGGCTATCCCGTCCAAGAAAGATTTTAAACATCGCCTCTCCGCCGGTATTAAAAAACACCACGGACGCCGTGTCCATGCCCATAAATTTGCGTTCGATAAAGGCGATATGCCGACAATTGGCCGCACGAATATGCCCGCTCAGCCCATTTTTTCCGCGCAGGTTAAAGTAACCATGACGATGCGCGCCGCTCGGCAGTTCGCTTTTGAATTCCAGAATGGCGTCCGCCGTATGGCTGATTAACGTCACTTCGCCCCAACCGGTAATCGCCTCCCAAACCTGGTCAAACCGTTCGCCGGAGACCAGCGTGCGCTGCGCCGCGGGCAGCGCCTTAACCACATTGAGCAGCGAGGTATCATACTGACTGGCGATCTCTTCCAGCGTGCCATCCGGCTCGGTCGCCAATAATTCATTCAATGTCATGGTTAAGTCTCCGGTTAGTGAGCGTGTTCTTCGGCATTCAGCTGAGGAATAAGTTGTTGTAATGCCTGCATCAGGTTATTGGCCCAAAAACGGCCATCGTTGGTTAAACGCAGACAGGTAGAATCGTCGCAGGTTAGTCCCGCCTGATGCCACTGGCTCAGCAGCGGCCGGAGCGCATCGGCATGGCGGGTCAGTTGCGGTAATTTAACCCGACCGACTTCGATTCCGGCCTGAAGCTGATGTTGCCAGGCTCCGGTCGGGCTGGCCGGCGTCATCATCATGATCGGTTTTTGTTCCTGATCCAGAACCTGGTAATAACGTTCCAGACTGCGCTCCATCATATAGGCGCGGCCATTAAGGTTGCCGCCCGCGCCGCACCCCATCGCCAGGCAGTCGGCGCCCTGTTTAATCAGCAGGTTATACAGATTACGCTCGCGGGTGGTTCTGGCCCAGTGGCTATTGCTGAGCTGATGCCAGCCGGCATCCGCCAAAAATGACGCGCCGCTACGGTAGAAATCGCGGCGGGCGGTGACATCCGGCAAGACAACGCGCTGATTTTCAGCGGCTTTCGCCAGCGGCGTGGTGGGCAGTAAATTCAAGGCGTAGAGATCGACGCCGTCCAGCGGCAGGCTAGCGACAATATTCAGATCTTCCCGCCAGGTTTCCGGCGTTTGCCCCGGAAGCCCGAACATCAGATCGCACACCACGGCGGCCCGGTCCCGCTGACATAACCGTTCCAGAAAGCGGATCAGCTGCTGTTTATCGGAGGTGCGCGCCATCCGCTGACGAATGCGGCTGTCAAAGGTCTGAATACCGATGGAAAAGCGGTTCGCGCCCGCATCCAGCCAGGCGTCGATACGCTCATCGTCGAAATCGAGCGAGCGCCCTTCCACCGTAATTTCGCAGTCGGGCGCCAACGGCAGCGAAGCGCGAATCGCGCTGATAACCCGGGCAAGCTCTTTAGCCGCCATCGCCGTCGGCGTGCCGCCGCCGAAATAGACGGCGTGGATCGGCGCCGTCTGATACAACGGGCTGTCCGCCTCCATCGCCAGCTCTTTCAGCAGATAACGGGTATAGATTTCCGTACTGTCGTCACGCAGCTTGTTCTGATAAAAACCGCAGAAGGTACAATGCGTGGCACAGAAAGGGATATGCAGATACAACAGACGTTTGCGTGCGGGCAAGGTTTGTTGCGTCAACGCCTGCCAGCTGGCGGAGATCTGCTCCGGCGGCAGCGGCACATGATTACGCCAGGGCATTGCCATGCGCCGCGCGCCAAACGGCTGTTCGCCGGGTTGAGCATAATAGGGCATCAAATCGATGTTCATTCATATCCATCCCTTCAAAAGCACTGTTTCAAATTAAATGATAATAATTTTTATTTATCAACCAGGCTGAAGCGATAGGCACGGCGCTTATGCCGCGGTGACGGCAAAAGCGCGATTTATTAACCAAACCATTAACCATCAGAGCGAGCGGCAGAGAGCGGAAAGCCGATATTCAATTTATTTTTCAATTTGTTATAAATTAAAAAAACATCCGAATGTTATCGGAATGATACTAAAAGACGCATTATTAAACTTTGTTCATATAAATCCATTCACGGCGTCGTATTAGCGTTTTCCACCTCGGTTAAAGCCTCCTGGATTTTTAATTGCCAATAAAGAGGATGCAAGGTATGACGATAATATTGCCGACGATCCACAGAAATACGGTGAAGCCGATCAAATCCCGCAGGCTGGTCTTGGTGATGGCCAGCACCGGCAGCGCCCAAAACGGCGTGACGATATTCCATATGCTCTCGCCCCAGGCGACCCCCATGGCGACTTTCCAGGTTTCGACCTCCAGCACTTGCGCCGCCGGCAACATGAACGGCGCCTGAACGGCCCAATGCCCGCCCGCCGACGGCACGAAAATGCTGATGATCATCGACGAGAGGTAGCACATCAGCTCGAATGTGTGGGCATTCGAGATCGCCAGCAGCGCGTCGGAAATAATGAACACCAGCCCGCTTCCTTTCATGATACCCATAATCCCGGCATAAAAGGGGTATTGCAGAATGATCCCCCCGCAGGTGGTGGCGCCCCGGGTGATCGACCGGGCGTAGTCGAGGAGCGTACCATGGGCGAGAATGCCCAGCACCAGAAACAGAAAGATCAGGATATTGAGATTAAAGACCAAACCCTTCGTCGCCCAGGTATAGGCAAGGTAACCCAGACCGGAGAACCCCAGCAGATACTTCAGAATTTTGCTTTGCTCCAGGCGATCGGCGATGAACGTCGGCTTATCGCTGGTTTTGACCTCGAGCCCGGACGGCGCATCATCGAACACCGAGGGATCGACCAGCACCTCCTGCCCCTTCTTCGGCATCATCAGCAGGCAGCAAAACGGGATACAGATCAGCAACAAAATAGTTATCACCAGCGCTTGCGGAGCGAAAATCGTCTGTTCGAGCGGGATCAGGCCGATTTCCTGTTGCAGGAAATGGCCTTGGGTATTGATCAGCAACGGTATCGACGCCGACAGGCCGCCGTGCGTGACGATAATGCCGGAGAAACCCGCGGCGACGATGAGCCGGATATCGACGTCAGGGTGCGCCCGCGCGGCCTCGCGCGCCAGAAAAGCGCCGGCGATAATGCACAGACCCCAATTCAGATAGCAAAGTATCGCTGACGCCAAAGAGACGAAAAATACCGTCTGTTGCGGCGTTTTGGGAATACGCACCAGGGCGCGCATCGCCTTCTGTATCACGGCCGCATCGGCCAGCGCGTAGCCGGTGACCAGAACCAGGCTCATCTGCATGGCGAAGGCCAGCAGATCGTAGAAGCCGTCGCCCCAGTAACCGATGACCTCCCCCGGCGTGGCGCTGGTGAAAGCGAAGGCCATCGCCACGACGACAAGGGTGATCAGCCACGCAACCGTGAAGGGATCGGGAAGATATTTGTTCATCAGGTTGACAAAGAACATCACCATGCGGTTAATCATACTTAACCCTCTTCTCTTCGATCGATTAGTCGACGTAAAACGCGGACGCTTTTAGCTGGTGAATCAGTTTGCGCATAAATCGCGCGCGAACCTCCTCCACCTTATCGCCGGGATAGCGGTAAAAGCCCTCGCCGGTTTTGATGCCCAGCTTGCCTTCCGCTACCTTTTCACGCAGCAGCGGATTGGCCTGCTGCGAGTTATCCATCGCTTTGAGCAGGTTGTCGCCAACCACGCACCAGATGTCCAGGCCGCCGAAATCCGCCACTTCCAGTTGTCCGGTGGTGGCGTAGCGGAAAGCGGGGCCGAATTTCAACGCCTTGTCGATATCGGCCGGTTCAGCGACGCCGTTCTGTATCAGCCAGAACGCTTCGCGCGCCACCCCTTGCTGGATACGATTGGCCACCAGCCCCGGAATATCCTTCAGCACCTTGGCGGTCTGTTTTTTAATCGACGCGTACAGCGCCTCCACCTCGGCGAAAATCTCCTGCGGCATATTGCCGAAAAAGGAGAGTTCGACCAGCGGCATCAGATGTGCGGGGTTGTACCAGTGGTTGACCATGGTGCGCGCCTGACGCGCCTTGCCCAAACGCGCCATCATCCCGGCCAGGGGCAGGCTGGAGGTGTTGCTGGCGATAATCCCGTGAGGCGGCATGAAGGCATCCAGGCTCTCCAGCAGGTTCTGTTTCAATGCCATGTCCTCAGGCGTGGCTTCGATCGCATAGTCGCGATCGGCGACGGCCTGAGCCAGATCGGTGCTGGTCGCGATATGCGCAAGCGTCCGCTCCAATGCCTCGTCCGACAGAAAACCCTCCTCGATCATCATCGTCTGCTCGCGGCGGATGGCCGCCAGCCCCCGGTGCAACGCGGCGGGATCGGTGTCGTACATCACCACGTCATAACCATAGGTGGCGAACGCCTGCGCGATGCCATGCCCCATCGTTCCCGCACCTATCACGGCGATTTTGCGGATCATGGCCGGTTCTCCGATAGTTTCAAGATTTCCCGCGTTTCCGCCGGGGTAGCGATAGTTTTGTCCATCTCGCCGGCCAGGCGTTTCACCCGCTCGACAAACTGGGCATTACTGGATGCCAACTCGCCCTTGCGATAGAAGATGTTGTCTTCCATGCCGACGCGGATATGCCCCCCCAGCGCCAGCGTGCTGTACAGGATCGGCAAATGCCCGCGGCCGATGCCCAGCGCCGACCAGGTGAAATCGTTCCCCAGGTTGTGACGGCAGGTTTCCAGCAGGAACAGCAGGTTGCGCACCTCCGCCGTCATGCCGCCGGGGGCGCCCAGCACGAACTGGAAATGCGGCCGACCGACGATAAGCCCTTTTTTGATGTAATAGAGCACGTTGTAGATCATGCCGCCGTCGAAAATCTCGAACTCCGGCTTCACGCCGACCGCATTCATCTCCTGAGCCAGTTTTTCCAGAAAACGCGGGCTGTTTTCGAATACCGTACTGTGCGCCCAGTTCATGGTGCCGGCGTCAAACGAGGCCATTTCCGGACGCAGTTCGCGGAACGGCCGAATGCGCACCTCATCGTCCAGCCCCAGTCCGCCGGAGGTGGTCAGATTGATGACGATGTCGCAACGTTCACGTACCAGCGCCACGGTTTCGCTGAATTTATCGAAATCCATCGACGCCTGATGATTGTCGTCGCGCACATGAATATGAGCGATGGACGCGCCGGCCAGCCAGCAACGTTCAATCTCCTCGGCCTGTTCCTGCGGCGTCAGCGGAATATGAGGCGTATCGGATTTCTGCGGCCAGGCACCGGTGCAGGCCACGGTAAGAATGACACGATTTTCCAGAGACATATTTTTCTCCTGTTGATAATTATGCTCGTTCGACCACCAGCGCCAGCCCCATGCCGCCGCCGATGCAGAGAGTCGCCAGTCCGTAGCGGGAACGACGGCGCTGCATTTCATGCAGCAGCGTCACCAGAATGCGTGCGCCGGACGCGCCGATGGGGTGGCCGAGCGCGATGGCTCCGCCGTTGACGTTGGTTTTTTCCAGCGGCAGATTCAGCCCCTTCATCACACTGAGCGACTGGGCGGCGAACGCTTCGTTAGCCTCGATAACATCGAGATCGTCCACGGTTAGCCCGGCCCGTTTGAGCGCATTCTGCGTAGCAGGCACCGGACCGTAGCCCATGATAGCGGGGTCGACTCCGCCGTTGCCCCAGGAGCGGATCGTCGCCAGAGGCGTCAGTCCGAGCGCTTCGGCCCGCTCCCGGCTCATCAATACCAGCGCCGCCGCGCCGTCGTTGATGCCGGAGGCGTTGCCGGCGGTGACGACGCCATCGGGCCTAAAGGCGGGCGCCAGCGCCGCCAGTTTGTCCAGCGTGGTGCCGGGGCGCGGAAATTCGTCCGCCGTCACCGTTATCGTCTCTTTGCGCTTACGCACCGCCACCGGAACGATCTCGGCGTCGAAACGGCCGTTTTTCTGCGCCTGTTCGGTACGCCGCTGGCTCTCCAGCGCAAAGGCGTCCAGTTCGGCGCGCGACAGGCCGTATTTCTGCGCCAGATTTTCCGCCGTGATACCCATATGCTCGCCGGAAAAGGCGTCCGTCAGTCCGTCCAGCAACAGGCTGTCCACCAATTTGCTGTCGCCGATGCGCTGCCCCCAGCGCGCGGCGCTGGCGAGATACATCGCGTTGCTCATGCTTTCCGTGCCGCCGGCGACGACAATCTGCGCATCTTTCAGCGAGATGGCCTGCGCCGCCAGAATCACCGCCTTCAGCCCCGAACCGCACACTTTGCTCACCGTGAAGGCGCTCTTTTCCGGTGGTACGCCGGCGGCGATGGCCACCTGGCGCGCCACGTTCTGCCCCAATCCGGCGCCCAGCACATTGCCCAGAATCACTTCATCGACGTCGCCGGGCTTGATTGCCGCGCGGGCGATCGCCTCGCTAATCGCATCATTCCCCAACTGTATTGCGGAGAGGTCTTTCAATACGCCGCCAAAACTGCCAATCGGCGTGCGGACGGCGCTGACAATCACCACATCTTTCGTACCCATGTTGCGACTCCTGTTGAAAACAGGGTGATACGCCGCGGCGTTTATTTTTATTTAAAATAAAAATAAACGTTTTTTCCGGCGCAAATTAATATGCCGGCACGGCGCCGCCGTTTAATAAAAAACCGGAAAAACGGGCCGCTATAATTTCCATCTTTAGGCGTAGGAATTAATTAAAGGCGGAACGTTCTCTTCACCCAGAGCTATTTATCACTCGCCGCTATACCCTTCATATTTCAAGTCGCGGGCGCGTTGACGCCTGCAATTCGAATTATTCGGGGTATATATATGGCGTATTTGAATTTCAGGTATTAAATACAGCCGCCGTAACTGTAAGTTCTTTCCGGCACATTATTAACATCGTCTTCGTCTATTTCCGCGACGCAGCGCACCATGGAGCCGTCGCCCAAATACCAGCGCAGTGGAAAGCAGAAAAAGCGGAAACGCTTGCCCGCCACCTTATCCAGATCGCCGCCCAGGTTTTCCACGCCGACGATACCGTGGCCGAGCATCTGTTTGTGGCAGGGTTCCCAGGTGCCCCAGCAGCCAATTTCCTCCAGATCGCCGAATTTGGCGTCATAGGCTTCCTGCCCGTGCAGCTCGATATAGCGCTCTTTATCGAATTCGGCGTAGGCTTCCGCGCCGAATTTTTCCGCATACTCCTCGGTGAGCGGACGGCCGGACGCACCAAGCAGATTCATGCGCGTCGCGCCGTTATTGCCCATGGCGGTATGCAGCGGATGGTCCAACGCCTGCATATCCATCGCCACGCACTTGATTTTATGCTTGACGAACCATTTCCCGGCTTCAACGCCGGTGCCGCAGGAGTAGTGATAATACGCTTTCGAATCATCAAACTTACGGTGCATGCCAGTATTCAGGCACACCACCATGCCGGCCAACTCTTCCGGTTTTATATTGGCGCGCCGGCAGGCGTCCTCGAGATGTTCGGGTCCGATCAGCTCCCAGCGCCCGACTTTGATTTCCAGACAGATCGCTTCGCCGGTGTAGGCGTCCACCGGCATTTCGTGCGTATAACGCGCCCTTTTGCCGTCAAATTCGACCTCCATCACATGGCGAGGCGCGTCGCAGTGGGTGCCGGTGTGCATGGTGCAGGAGATTCTTTGCGTCAAAACCCCGCCTTTCGCCATGGTATGGGCGTTATCAATCAGCGGTTTATCAAAATAGGGCCAGCGCGGGGTATCCGCGCTGAAAGGGTGCGTTAAATCGACAAATATTTTCTTACCCATGTTGCTACTCCTCAGTTTACCGCGCGCCGCGCCTTATGCCGCGCGCCTATTGCGTGATTTAACCGGCCGTACAGCCGCCGTCCACATACACTACCTGCCCGGTGATGAAATCCGCCGCCGCGGAGCAGAGGTACACCGTGGTGCCGACCATATCCTCCACCACCGCCGCCCGGCCCAGCGGAATACGATCGAGGAAGATTTTTTTCAGTTTTTCATCCTCCAGCACCTCCTGGGTCAGCGGCGTCCAGAAAATGGTCGGCGCCACCGCGTTGACGTTGATGCGGTACTTCGCCCACTCCGTCGCCAGTTGGCGGGTCAATAGGTTGATGGCGCCTTTGGATGTGCCGTAGGCGGCATAGCCGCCGGGGTGGCCGGCGAAAGCGCGTACCGAAGAGGTGTTGACGATCTTGCCGCCGCCCTGCTGCTTGAAGCGGGCGCCGAATACCTTGCAGGGGATAAAGGTGCCGGTGACGTTGCTGTCGATCACTTTGCGGAAATCCGCGATATCGAACGCTTCCGCCGGGTGACGGATGGCGATGCCCGCCACGTTGACCAGAATGTCCGCCCGGCCGAATGCGTCAATAGCCTGGTCGGCCAACCGCTCGACCGACGCTTCATCGGTGACGTCGGCGACCACCGCCAGCACGTCGCCGGCCTGTTTCACCTGCTCTGCGGACTCCGCCAGCGAGGAGGCGGTGCGTCCGGTTATCACCACTTTGGCGCCGAAGTTCGCCAGCCCGCGCGCTACCCCCGCGCCCAGCGAACCGGCTCCGCCGGTGACTACCGCCACCTTGCCCTCCAGGCTGAACAGGCGCTTAATCTTGTCGTCCCACTGTTTGTCCATTGTCGTTTCCTCGTCGATCGTCACTCATTACTGACCAGAACCAGCATGCTGGCCGGATAGTTGGTGTGGTTGACCAGTTCCCTCCCCTCATTGGGCGCGAGATACGCCGCATCGCCCTTGCGCAGCACCTGGTCGCCTTCGCCAGTGCGCAGCGTCAGTTCGCCTTCCAACAGCACATACAGTTTCTCGGTGGGAGAGTCGTCATAGGCCCACTCCGCGCCGCCGCCCGGCAGAAAATGCGACAGTCCGCACCAGAAACGGCGGGCGCCGGTCAGTTTTTCATCGCTCAGCTTGAGCGCCACCATGCCGTGATGCAGCGGTGGGGCGTAGGCCGCGCTATCACTGATTCGAATCACTTTCATTGCGTTAGCTCCTCTTGACCGAATTGTTTTACGTTGTCGTCAACGCGCAGTTCCGCGCCGGTCGCTCGCCGCACCTCGTCGGCGCAGGTATCAAAGGCGATCTCCTTCAGCAACAGGCCGCTCTCCGTCACCTCGATAACGGCTTTTTCCGTCACGATCAGATTGACCTGTCCGCGGGCCGTCAGCGGCAGCGTGCAGCGCGGCAGGATCTTCGGCCCGCCCTGCTTGTCGCAGTGCTCCATCGCCACAATGACCCGCCGGGCGCCGATCACCAGATCCATCGCGCCGCCCATGCCGGGCACCATTTTTCCGGGGATGATCCAGTTGGCCAGGCTCCCCTCGCCATCCACCTCCAGCGCGCCCAGCACCGTGACATCCACATGTCCGCCGCGGATGATGGCGAACGACAGCGCGCTGTCGAAGAAAGCGGCGCCCGGCAGCGCAGTGACGGGCTGCCCGCCGGCGTTGGTCAGATCGACATCGATGTGCGCCCGGTCCGGCATCGGCCCCAGCCCCACCAGCCCGTTCTCCGACTGGAAGATCACCCCCAGGTCGTCGGCGACGTAGTTGGCCACCAGCGACGGCAGGCCGATGCCCAGATTGACCAGGTCTCCCGTTTGCAGTTCGCGGGCCACGCGCCGGGCGATGCGTTCCCTTAGCGTTCTCTTATCCATGCGGCCTCCTCGCCATCCACCAGGTAGTCGATGAAAATGCCCGGAATGTGGTAACGGTCGTTAACCTGCGCATCGACCGGGATGATGGTTTCACATTCGACGATCACCCGATCCGCCGCCGTCGCCATAACCGGATTGAAGTTGCGCGTGGTTTTGTTGAACACCGCATTGCCCACGCTATCCGCCAGCGAGCAGCGGATCAGCGCGATATCGGCGCGCAGCGGTTTCTCCAGCAGAAAACTCTTGCCGTCGATCTCTATCCGTTGCTTGCCCTCAGCCACCAGCGTGCCCAGGCCGGTCGGCGTCAGCACGCCGCCCAGGCCGGCGCCGCCGGCGCGGATGCGCTCCACCAGCGTCCCCTGCGGCACCAGTTCCACTTCCAGTTCGCCACGGGACATCTGCCGCCCCGTCTCCGGGTTCAGGCCGACGTGCGAGGCGATCACCCTCCTCACCTGGCGGTTGGCCACCAGCTTGCCGATACCGCGATCGATAAGGCCGGTATCGTTGGCGATAATGGTCAAATCGCGCCGGCCCAGTTCCACCAGGGCATTGATGATCTTCTCCGGCGTACCCACCGCCATAAAACCGCCGATCATCAGCGTCATGCCGTCCCGTACGCTTTCCGCCGCCTGTTGCGCCGTTATTCGCTCTTTTTCACGCATTGCGTTCTCTCCGATTCGTCACACGAGGGGTGCCGTTTTTTCGCTCTGTCCCGCTATCGGGGCCGGGTCCTGCTTTCCTTTGCAACGGTCGTTGATGCGAAAGATAAGCCAGGCCGCGATAAGGTCGAGTAGGATGAAGGCGATATAGGCGCCGTCATAACTGCCGGTGTACTTCAGGCTCACCGCGATAACCACGAAACAGCTGACGCGGAACAGGCAGGCAATAGTGGAAATCAGCCGGTTGGCGGCGGCGAAGTCGTAGCGGCCATAGACAGTTCCGACGATCGAGGTACAAAGCTCTTTGATACCGGCGATGCTGGCGCCCACCATCAATAAGGTGAAATAGGTGAAATAGTCGTTGCCGCGCACCAGCAGACAGAGGTGGGTGACGGCGAAGAAGAAGGCATAGGCGACGCTGACCTTTTTGGTGCCCAGCCGCACGTCCAGCCAACCCCAAAAGTAGCTGAACACCGCGCAAACCAGCGCCGCCGTGGTAAACATCCACACCGCCGTATCCCGGCTGTAGCCGACGGAGACAAGCCGCGGCACCAATTGACTGACCACGCCGATATCCACCAGCCACAACAGGCCGAAACCGATGGAGATCAGCCACATATCCCGATCCCGCAGCAGTACCCGATAGGTGAACGGACTCTGGTAGTTATCCAGGGATTTCAGATTGGCCGCCCGCTGTTGCTCGGAGATAGGCTGGTTGTCGGGATAGAGGCCGCGCTCTTCCGGGGTATTGCGCACCCAGAGCAGCGTAAGCAGTCCGAGCAGGATTAAGGCGCCCCCCACCACGGCGTAGGCGTTGGCAACGCCGACCCGGCCGAACAGGAAGAACATCAGCGGCACCAGCGTGGCGGTGCAGAAAGACATGCCCATAGTCGCCCAGCCGAGCGCCAGCCCCTTTTTGCGCGGAAACCAGCTATTGAGCAGCGTGGAGGGCACATTGAAGCAACAGCCGGTGGCGAGCAGGTTCATCAACATCAGCCCGACGGCATACTCCCAGTAGCTGGTGATGCGGCCGAACCAGATCATCGTCACGCCCAGCGCCGCCAGGCCGATGACGGCGACGTATCTGGCGCCCTGCCGTTTGATAAACTCCGCGATCACCAGCGCGCCGATAACGCCGATCCAGCCCGCGGGCGTCGAAAACGACAACAGCGTGGCGAAGTCCCAGCCGTGCAAATCGACGAAACTCTGCACGATGACGTTAAGGCCATCGGCCGTCCAGGCGGCGAAGTTGTAGTACATCAGGAAGCTGAAACCGACCATGCTCCAACCCCAGCCGCCAAAATTACTCCGGGTGTCGGCGATGACGAGCGTATTTTCGGATATATTGTTCGATTGTCGCATAATGACCATCCAGATAATCAAGGGAATAATAAAAACGCCATTTTTATTGAGGAATTAATATATTGATCGCTGTCACAATATTGGCGGAATCACTATTTATTAACAGTCGTTAACTTATTTACCGGAAGTTTCACACAGTGATAAAAGGTAATGAAGAGCACAAATAAAAAACCAATTTTCATTTATGCAATACCTAAATAAATTATGCGATCTTCATCAAAAAATACTGCAAAAACACAAATATAATAACACCATAAATATCACGGAAATAAAGGAGAGGATGATCATTATCGGAAAGTAAATATTGTCTTAATTACCCCCTCACGGGGGAGGTGGCGCTATCCCCACAAATTTAGGAAGAGAGTTTCTGTCAGCACCGTTGGGATTTCGGGCGTACTAACTCACATAGATTTCAGCCACCGTTGCGCTCGAATCAGTCATGAAATTAATAGCTGGAATAAAACAATTTTTCTGGATAACGCAGTTCGAAGAAGAGGCGAATAACAGGGTATCGGGGTCGGATAGCGCCTCAGTTGGAAATATCAAGAAATCAGGCGCCGACGCAGGCATGCAACAGCGGTTCGCTGCCCAAATAGCGCGCATGGCGCTCCAGTAAAAAACGCTTGAACGACGCCACGCCCTCCGTCAGGTAGCCCGGTGCGGGATAGTACAGATTCAGCAGCCACTGCGAGGTATTCCATTCACGCAGCAGCACCATCAGCCGACCGCAGGCGATATCCTGCTGTACCACGTAGCGCGGCAGATAGGCGATGCCGGCATGGTGCAGCACCGCTTCACGCAGCAGCAGGCTGTCGCACACCTCCAGCGATTTCGGAATTTTGAAAAAGTGCCGCTCGCCGTCCTTTTCATAAGCCCACTCATTGCCGCCGGTCAACGAACTGGCGTACAGACAGCGGTGCTGCAACAGTTCGCCCGGCGTATGCGGCAGATCGTGTTGCGCCAGATAAGTCGGCGTGGCCACGGTAATAAAGGGTTCGCTCATCAGATTGCGCCGCACCAGCGGCAGCGTCTTCTCTTTCTGACAACTGAAAGCATTCACCGCGCCGATAATAATGTCGTAATCTTTCCAATACTGAATGCCGTAAGCAGAAATATTAATAGAAAAATTCACCTGGGGATAACGCGCAAGATAATCGGTCACCACCGGGATAAGATAATCATTGGCGTAAACCGGGGTGCAGCAAATACGAATATTTCCGCACACTTCGTTGGAAAAAGAGCTCAGTTCGCATTGCAGTTGATTAATTTTATTACTGATAGCGGAAAAGTGATTAAAAAGGTATTCTCCGGCGTCGGTCAACGGCGCATTTTTATTATTCCGACGGTACAACGTACAGCCAATCTCTTTTTCCAAATCAGACAGCCAGCGCGATCCGGAAGAGATGGAAACCCCCATTTTCTCCGAAGCGGTAGAGATAGAACCGCTGGTGACTAAATTAATAAAAAACAGCATTTTGGTAATAAGATGAGGATCGGCGTTCTGCGAACCCATACTTTTTATTTCACAGGGCAATACTTCGCTTGCATTAAACATAGCGTTTTCTCTTTCCCACGAAACTTGCTGCGATGGTAACGTAAAGAAAACGGGGACAATGGCAAAAAATGACATTTCCACCGGGAAAGCCATCACATTTCCGACAATCGCTTACTCCCCGGCGATGCGCCGCAGCCCCTTACGGTCCAGAACGGTGATGGCGCCGTAACGCATGCCGATCAGCAGGCGTTCGGCGAAATCCTTTAGCGTTTTGGCGATAAACGGCCGCGATAGCCGCAGACACTCCGCCATAAACTGCATCGAAAGAGGAACGGCGGCGCTGCCGTCGCGCTGCCGGGCAACTTCGCAATCAAGCAGAAAACGCGCCACGTTCGCCTCGCGGGAGGCGGCTTTGTGGGTAAACATCACCTGGGTGAGGTCGTCAATGTTCCTGGTCAGCGAGTCGATGACCAGCATCTTTAATTCATCGTGCTGCGCCAGCAACTGCACCATGTTGCGTTTGGGCAACACCAGCAGTTCTACGTTGGTCATAGCGTAAAATTCGCGATCCAGCGCTTCGTTCTTCCACATAAAATTGAACAGGATCAGGCGCCCCGGCGGAATATGGTTCAACAATGTCTGCCCGCCGCTGTCATGATTAACGCGGGTAAATACCAGCCCGTCCATCGTCCAGGCCACCACCTCCGCCACGGCTCCCTGGTGAAACAGGACGGTGCCGGCGCTGGCGGAGCGCCGGCGCGCATGCTGGATGATGAACCGCTGCAAAACCGGTGAGATATTTTTCCAGCCGTGGATATCGTACTGTAGCGATTCGGTATGCATCGATCGTCTCCGGTCAATGTTAAGGAACAACAGCGAGATGTTGAGCTTCCATCGCCCAGAGAAAATATTCGTTCAGTAAATAGCAGTAAGTCGGGGAGTATGTTGTGATACTGTTCAAAAAGCGAACAATGCATCACGCGCCGCTTGCGTATACATCGCACGCCCCGCTGACGCTTAAGCCCGTTCCGCTGAAAAGAACCAGGTATGGCGGTCGCGATCGGCGCCCATTGCGCCGGGTGATGAAACCAAAGCCGCGACCGCTGTTTTCACTTATTTGATGTGCTTATACACCGCATCGCGCCCGGTGCCTTCAACGCTTAAATCGGAAAAAGGATTGCGCTTTTCATCTTTAACCACGCGGTAGAGATTATAAACCTGCGGTAAAAAGGCGCCCCAATTGGCAATTTCCTGTCCGGCATGTTTCGCCCAGACCAGCCCGTCCTCCGCGCTCTCTTTCTTGCGCGTGCCGATGGCGGAAGAGCGTCCGACGACGCCTTGATCGGTCTTCTGCCACTGATGCACGCGATAACCCAGAGGTTTGGGATCCTTGATGGAGGCTTCATCAAAACCCAGACCGGCAACCACAATGACGTGTTCGTAAATAATCAACTCTCTGATTTCAGCGGGCACATCCTCCAGCTTTTCGAAACGGATATAGAGATTTTGTCGTTTACCGTCGCTCCAGGTCTGGGGCGCGTTGTGAATTGCGCCCAGCGGGTTGCCGTTCTTAACCGGTACCGGCCATTCCAGCGGTTCGTGCTGTTCCGGATGCCAGAGGATGAAACCTTTTTCCATATTGCTCCAAAACCAATCGATCTGCCGCGCCGTCACCCCGTCATGCGTCCAGTCGAAATGAGCGCCGGTTTTGTCATAGCGGTAAGGATACTGCAACGTTTCGCCATTTAGCCGCACCGAAATCGCCTGCGTGTCGTTGGCCGGGTCCGCATTTGCCATGCTGGTAAACGAAAGTGAAAGAACGAATGCAGCGGCGGCGATGCCGGCCGCTTTGCGAATAGTATGTGCCATGTTCTTTTCCTACTGTTGAAGTGAAAAAACGCCTGCCTGCGGCAGTGGCGCCACGCTGAGGATGCCCGGTGATCAACTGCGGATATTTACCAAAAAAATGTTGCGAAATATCTTTATCCGCCAAGGAATCATCCCCATCAATCATCTGCTTTACAGACGATTTATTGATAGAAATGCGTATGAAGCCGGTGAACAGCGGCAAAATCCATCAATGGCACGATATCTTCCCCCGGCAATATCGTCTAATATATTATTATTGCGTGATTGATAAGGTTATAATATCAATGGACTTAAAACATCTCCGTTATTTTGTCGCAGTCGGCGAAGAGTTGCATTTTAGACGGGCGGCGGAACGCTTACATATCGCCCAACCGGCGTTAAGCGTTCAAATCAAGGCGCTGGAAGCCTATCTGGGCGGCAAGCTGATCGCGCGCAACAATCGCCGTGTCGAACTGACCGACACCGGGCACCTGTTTCTCAAGCAGGCGCGCCAGATCCTGAACCAGGTGGATAGCCTCACCCGGCTTACGCGCCGCGCGCTGATGGGCGAGATCGGATTGCTGCGTCTCGCGTACTCCGGCAGCGCCGCAGAGACGGGGATTCTGGCGAAGGTCACGCGTTCTTTTCAGCGGCGGGCGGCTGATGTTGAAATCCGCGCGGCGGAGATGCACCCGCGGTTACAACTGGCGGCGCTGACCAATGGCGATATCCATGCCGCCTTAATGCCAACGCTTTCACTCACGCTGCCCGCGCAGTTGCAGGCGCTCAAACTGGGAGAGTGGCCGCTGCGCCTGGCGCTGCCGAACAATCATCCGCTGCTGGACAAAAAACAGATCCATATCGCCGACATCGAGCAGGAATCTTTTGTGGTCTGCGCGGCGCACGACCGGGATGACGGCACCTCGATATTTCGTCACGCCCTGGGCTTTATCCCCGCGATCGGTCAACGCGTCGCCACCGTTAACATGGTCATCGCGCTGGTCGGCGCGGGATTAGGTCTCGGCCTTCTTCCCGCCTCTATGGCATCGGCGGCAAAACAGGCGGGCGCGGTGTTAAAACCCGTTAGCAAGGTTAACGTCAAGCCCGATCTCTCGCTTGTGACGTTGCGTAATCCCCAGGATCCGGTGACCCGGCAGCTGCTCGCGGTGGCGCAGGCGGAGTTCGCCGCGCGCTAAATTCAACCGCGCGGCCGGCGCGGGGGAAACGAGCGCCCGCAACAGCGGCGGCAGCGCCGCCATCTCTTCGCCGTGGCGCACGCGCTTCCCATATCGCTCGGATACACCACCGCCACCCTAGCCATAATATTCCCCTCTATCCGCCCTTTATGCCGATTACCTGGCGTCCCGGCGGCAAAAACGATAGCCCCGCCGCCCAACGATTGCCGCAGCGTAAATAGGCGCCAAATAGAGTGCGTTCGCATATGGGCGCTGCCGTTCATTCCCCTGCTTGACCGGTTTTCGCGCCGATGATATACCATACCGTATGGTTAAATAAGAGACCTTCACAATGCGTTATACGTCAGTCCCCAGACCGCGTTCCGCGCTTGCGGGAACCACCGTCATGGCGGCGTCTCTGCTGCTGGCCGGCTGCGCGTTTTGGCCGGAATCCGCCAATCTGTCGTCGATAAAATCGGCCGACAGTCTGGCCCATTCAACCACGTTTTCCGCGCCCGCCGCGGCCTGGCCCACGGACCGCTGGTGGGAGAGCTTCGGCGATGCGCAACTGAACCGGTTGATTAACGAGGGGCTGGCGGGGGCGACGGATCTGCGCGTGGCCAGGGCGCGTTTCACGCGCGCCGAGGCGCTGGCCGGACAGGCGCGCAGCCAACTGCGCCCGTCGCTCCAGGCCGACGCGGAAGGCGGCTCGACCCGACAAAGCTACAACTTTACCCGCAATCCCAGCCAGTGGGACGAATATGGCCAATTCTCATTTAACCTCACCTGGGAGCTGGATTTTTGGGGCCGCAACCGGGCGGCGCTGGCCGCCGCGCTCTCGGAAGTCGAAGCGGAGCGAGCGGAAACTGCGGCGACGCGCTTAACGGTTTCCGCCGGCATCGCCAGCGCTTACGCCGAACTCGCCAGCCTGTTCGCCGAATATGACGCCGCACGACAAGCCGTCGAGGTGCGCAGCCAAACGCTGGCGCTGATGCGCGAGCGCGAGGCGTCGGGCCTGGAGAACCTTGGGGCGACGGAACAGGCGCAATCGGCGTTGTCCACCGCCCGGGGCGAAGTCGCCTCAATCGAGGAGTCGATCACCCTGACCCGTTACCGCATCGCCGCTCTGCTCGGCGCCGGACCGGATCGCGGTTTGTCCATCAAGGCGCCGGCCGTCAGGTCGCAAGCCGTCGCCGCGCTGCCCGCCAATATTCCCGCCGAGCTGCTCGGACGCCGCCCCGATATTCTTGCGGCCAAACTGCGCAGCGAAGCCGCGGCCAGCCGCATCAAACAGGCGCGCGCCGCTTTCTATCCCAATATCAATCTCGGCGCGCTGGTCGGTATGCAGTCGCTGGGGCTGGACAATTTGTTAAAACCGGACTCCAAATTCGGCACCATCGGCCCGGCGATCAGTCTGCCGATCTTCGACGGCGGCTATCTGCGCGGTCAGCAGCGCGCGGCGGAAGCCGATTATGAATCGGCGGTGGCCCAGTATGACGCCGCGCTGGTGCAGGCGCTGCACGATGTCGCCGACGCCATCGCCAGCGAACGCGCGCTCCGGCAGCGGCTCGCGTATGCGCAAGACGCCGAACGCGCCGCCCAGAACGCCTGGACGGTGGCGAACAACCGCTACCGCGGCGGCCTGGCGACCTATCTTGATGTCCTGACGGCAGAGGACGCTCTTATCACCAGCCGGCGCGCTGTGGCAACTCTACAAGCCCGTGCTTTCTCCCTAGATGTCGCGTTGATCCGCGCGCTCGGCGGCGGTTTTCGCTCCTGAAGGAAATATTGACTATGTCTGATAATGCAAACATCGAGCATACGGCCTCCCCCAACGGAGAAGAGCGACAGCCGGCCCCCAACGGCAAACGCAAACGGCTTTTTCTCGCGCTGCTGGTAACGGTGCTGGTGCTGGGCGCCGCCTATTATGCCTATTACGTCCTGATCGCCTCGCGCAGCGTCACCACGGATAACGCCTATGTCGGCGCAGATGTGGCGCAGGTGACGCCGCTGGTTCCCGGTCCGGTGAAACAGGTTAACGTCTCGGACACCCAGACGGTGAAACACGGCGATATTCTGGTCGTCCTGGACGATGCCGACGCCCGTCACACGCTGGCGCAGGCCGAGGCGGCATACGACAACGCGCGCAGGAAGGTCGAAAGCTATATCGCCAATGACGAGAGTCTGGAAGCGCGGGTTTCCGCGCTCACCTGGACGGAGAACGCCGCCGATGCCGATCTGGAAAAAGCGCGCATCGATCTGGATCGCCGTAAAAATTTGGCCAGATCAGGCTCGGTGTCGGGGGATGAGCTGACCACCGCGCAGAACGCGTTCGCCACCGCCAAAGCCCGTCTTGCCTCGGCGCGCTCCGATCGCCTTTCCGCCGAAGGCTCCTATAAGTCGAACCACGCGCTGGTCGCCGGCGCCGGCGTCGACGACAATCCGGAAGTCCTCTCGGCCAAAGCGGCGCTCGAACAGGCCCGTCTCGATCTGGCGCGTACGGTCATCCGCGCGCCGATAGACGGCGTCGTCTCCCGCCGTCAGGTCCAGGTCGGCCAACGCGTCCAGCCCGGCGCGATGTTGATGGTGGTGGTTCCCATCCACCAGGCCTACGTCGACGCCAATTTCAAGGAGGGGCAGCTCGCCCAGGTGCGCGCCGGCCAATCCGTCACGCTGGAGTCCGATCTTTATGGCGGCGCGGTCGAGTATCGCGGCACGGTGGTCGGCTTCTCCGGCGGCACCGGCGCGGCTTTTTCGGTGGTGCCGGCGCAAAACGCCACCGGCAATTGGATCAAGGTGGTCCAGCGGCTGCCGGTGCGGATAGCGCTGGATGCGCAACAGTTGGCGCAGCATCCGCTACAGGTCGGCCTGTCGATGACCGCCACCGTTGATGTCTCGCATTGATGCTACGGGTAACCCATCATGGCTCATTCCGATAATCCAGAGACGCCGATGCGCGGCGCCGCGTTGGTCATCGCGGCCATCGGCATCGGTCTTTCCAATCTGCTGGTGGTGCTCTACACCACCATCACCAACGTCTCGCTCCAGACCATCGCCGGTTCGCTCGGCGTTTCGCCCACGCAGGCGACCTGGACCATCACCTCATACGCGGTCGCCGAAGCCATTACCGTGCCCTTGACGGGGTGGCTCTCCAAGCAGTTCGGCGCCCAGCGCGTATTTATCTTCTGTTATCTGGCGTTTGCCGTGGTGTCGGTGTTGTGTGGATTGTCCTCCTCGCTGGGCATGCTGGTCGCCGCCCGTATCCTGCTCGGTCTGGTCGGCGGCCCGATCATTCCCCTGTCGCAGGTGATGCTGCTACGCATTTTCCCGCGCGAGAAGGCGGCCATCGCCACGGTGATCTGGGCGATGACGACGCTGATCGGCCCGGTGCTGGGGCCGATTCTG
Source organism: Brenneria populi (assembly GCF_036016195.1). Classification (NCBI taxonomy): domain Bacteria; kingdom Pseudomonadati; phylum Pseudomonadota; class Gammaproteobacteria; order Enterobacterales; family Pectobacteriaceae; genus Brenneria; species Brenneria populi. The sequence goes on from NZ_JAYWTM010000011.1 coordinate 102,276, forward strand.
GGCGGCATGGTCAGCGAGTCGATGAGCTGGCATTGGGCATTCCTGCTGCCGGCCGGCTTCGCGGCGGCCGGCGGTTTGCTGGCGCTCTACATATTACGCGGCCGGCCGGACCCGACCGAACGCGCGCCGATCGATATCGTCGGTTTCGCCCTGTTGATTATCTGGGTCGGCGCATTTCAGATTATGCTGGATGAAGGGCGTAACCACGACTGGTTCGCATCGACGGAGATCCGCGTGCTGGCGGTGGTGGCCGCCATCGGCTTTGCGGCATTCCTGATCTGGGAGTTGACCGAGGAGAACCCGATTGTCGATCTGCGGGTTTTCCGACACCGGGGATTCGTCGCCTCCTCACTCACCTATTCCGTCGGTTTCGGCTCCTTTTTCTCGATCGTGGTGCTACTGCCGATGTGGCTACAGCAGCATATGGGCTACACCTCCACCTGGACCGGGTACGCCACCGGCATTATGGGAGTGTTCTCGGCGCTTTCGGCCCCCTTTATCAGCAAGGCGGCCCACAGGTTCGACGCGCGGGCCATCGTCTGTATCGGCCTGCTCGGTTTGAGCGCCACGACGATCTGGCGTATGGGATTCAACTCGCAGATCACCTTCGGACAGATGGCGCTGCCCACCCTGGCGACCGGGCCGTTCCAGGTGATGATGCTAGTGCCGGTGATCGGCCTGGTATTGGCCAGCGTCGAACGGCATGAACAGACCAACGCCGCCGGTATCTCCAACTTTATGCGCACCATCGCCGCCGCGTTCGCCACCTCGCTGGTGCAAACCGGCTGGATGAATGCCGCGCGCGAAAATCAGACCGAACTGGTCAACGGCATGACGCGGCAGTCGGCGGCGATTGACGCCATGACCGCGAACGGCATGTCTCAACAGGCGGCGACCGCGTCGCTTACCCACATTGTCGAGGGGCAGAGCGTGATGCTGGCGACGCTGGACATCTTCGCCATTATCGCGCTCTGTTTCCTGTTCACCGCCGTTCTGGTCTGGTTCGTTCCCAACCCCAAAACGCCGGTCAACACGGAGGAGGGGCATTAATCGCCGTTGGCTGCGATACGGAATTACGCCACCGGCGCACCATAGGCGCGCAGAAAGATATCGACGGCGGCGTCCACCGCGTTTTGGCGCGCGAACTCCGGCGCGGCGCCGAAGAGCAGCGGCTCCACGATACCGGCTTCGAATAGCGCTTTGAGATGTTGGGCGGCGACGTGCGGGTCCACCGGCCGAATGACGCCGCGCTCGCGTAGGGCGGTCAGGTAGGTCACTATTTTTTCCCAGCCGTATTTCGGGCCGTTATCATAAAACAGCACGCCCAATCTGGAGTTATCGCCCTCCGCAATGGCGGTGCGCCGCAGAGACAGAAAATCCGGCTGGGTGACGAAGTGCAGATAGGCGGCGCCGAAGCGGCGTAACGCCAGCGCGATATCCGGCTCCTCCGGGTCTAAATATCTGACTAACTCGACCTCATTGGCTTCTTTCATCGCGCCCAGCATCGCGGCGATAAACAGCTCTTCTTTAGATTTGAAATAGCCGTAGAGAGTCCCCTTGGAACCGCCGATGCGCGCAGAGATCGCGGACATGCTGGCGCGGGCATAGCCCAACTCCTGAAACACCTCCGTGGCCACCTTCAGGATCTTCTGCCGCCGCTCATGGGTTTTCACTCTCATTGGCTTATTCCCATCTAAAACCTCGCGTGTTAAGGCATGTTGAACTGTTTGAATGTATTCCAAAATATACCATTTTTCGCCCCTCTTCCGCATAACATAATCCCCGATTTTACCCACATTATCGCGGTTTTATGCCGTCAGGGGAGGATTAAGAAGCGGATCTATTACGCCATAAAAGCGGGCATACGGCTAATGCCGAGCGTTTTCGGCATGCCGTTGGCCGATAGGGGACGTCGGCACGAACGGTTTTATCAGACGGCGGGCGATCGCCCGGCAAGTTTCGGACAGCGTAAGTCCTCCGGCGGGCGCGGCGCGAAGGCTAAATGCTTTTCACCGCCTGACAAGCGGACGGTCAAGGCGTATTTTAGTCCGCTTCGCCCAGAGACGCCGCCGCGATCAGCGCCTGCCCCAGCGCCAGCCCGCCGTCGCCGGCGGGCAGACGTTGCGGTTGCAGTATCGTGAATTCCCGCAGTTCCCGGCGCAACAGTTCGCAAAGCAGGCGGTTGTGCATCACGCCGCCGGACAGCGCGATGGTATTAATCGCATGCTGGCGCGCCGCGCGCCGCGCCAGCCGGGCAAACCCCTGAGCCAGCGCATAATGAAACGCATAGGCTCTCTGCGCCGGCGCGGCGCGATAGTTCAGCCACTGCCGCCAGAAAGCCGCCAAATCCAGCCGGCCGTCGGCCAGTACCGGGAGCGAGACCGGCGGCTGACGCTGTTCGCCCTCCCATGCCAGCGCTTCCAGCCAGCAGGCGGCCTCCCCTTCCCAGCTTTGCGCCGCAGCGGGAAATCCGCTCGCCGCGGCGACCGCGTCGAACAGGCGGCCGGCGGATGAGGCAGGCGGCGCATTGATTCCCCGTTCAATCGCTTTAGCGAGCAGCCGGGACGACTCCGCCGGAATAGCCGCGGCTTCAGGTAACGACTCCCAGCCGGGAACGAAGCGCAGCCACTGCGCCAGCAGATTGCGCCACGGCTGGCGCGCCGCCAGATCGCCGCCGGGCAGCGCCACGGCCGGCAGTCCGCCAAGATGGCGGCAGTTGGAATAGTCCGCCAGCAGACATTCACCGCCCCACCACTGGCCGTCGGCGCCGAATCCGATACCGTCCAGCGCCAGCCCGATAACCGGCCCGGCGTCGCGCGGCCACTGATGCTCCGCCAGACAAGAGGCGATATGGGCGTGGTGGTGCAGCACCTCGATACAGGGGATGCCGCGCCGTTCGGCCAGCGCTTTTCCCAGACCATGGCTGATATAGCCGGGATGCGCATCGACCGCCAGCGCGCGCGGGGTAAAACGGTAAATATCTTCAAACAGCGCAATGGCATGGCGGTATTGCCGTTCGATATCGCCGTCGGCCAGATCGCCGAGGTGCTGGCTGACAACGGCATTCTCATCGCGCAGCAGGCAAAATGCGTTCTTTAAATCCGCGCCCATGGCCAGCAGCGCCGGCTGTTCGACGAATCCCGGCGGCAGGGGCAAGGCATCCGGCACGTAGCCCCGCGCCCGGCGCAGCATCTCCGCCCGGTCTTCATGCAGCCTGACCAGCGAATCATCGGCGCGTTGCACAATCTCCCGATTATGCATTAGCCACCGGTCGGCAATGCCGTCAAGCTGAGCCGTCGCCTGCGCGTTGCTCAACGCCGGCGGCTTGCCGCCGGCGTTGCCGGAGGTCATCACCAGCGGACGCCCCACGCTTGCCAGCAACAGATGCTGCAGCGGATTGGCGGGCAGCATCAGCCCCACTTCGCGCAAGCCGGGGGCGATCATCGCCGATAGCGGGCCATCCTGCCGCAGCGGCAACAGCACAATCGGCGCCGCCGTACTCTTCAATAATCGCAGCGCGGCGGTAACATCCACCACGGTGGAGCACCGCTCAAGCCAGCCGGCATGCGGCAGCATCACCGCCAGCGGTTTGCCGGGCCGATGCTTGCGCCGGCGCAGACGTTGCACCGCCTGCGTATCGGTGGCGTCGCAGGCCAGATGAAAGCCGCCGATCCCCTTGATCGCCACGATATCGCCGGCCGACAGCGCGTCGGCGGCCTGACGGATCGCCTCATCCCCCTCCGCCTGTCGCGCCGCCGCGCCATTCTCCAGCCAGACCTGCGGGCCGCACTGCGCGCACGCGTTGGGCTGGGCATGAAAACGCCGGTCGGCGGGATGCCGATACTCCGCCAGGCAGCGGCGGCACAGCGGAAACGCCGCCATTGAGGTAAACGGGCGGTCATAGGGCATGCGGCGGATAATGGTAAAACGCGGGCCGCAGTGCGTGCAGTTGATAAACGGATAGCGGTAACGGCGATCGGCCGGATCGAGCAGCTCGCGCAGGCACGCCTCGCAGGTCGCGGCGTCCGGCACCACCTGGGTATCCATCCGTCCCGCCCCGCTATGTTCGATAACAAACGCAGCGGGCGCGGACGGCCACTGCCACGGTTGATGGGTAATGCTGTCGATATGCGCCAGCGGCGGACACATCGCCGGCAGTTCAGTGATAAAACGCGCGATGTTTTCCGACTGATAGAGATGAATCAGCACCCCGGCGCCGTCGTTGCTGACTTTGCCGCGCAGCGCCAACTTCTGCGCCAGTTGCCAGACATAAGGCCGGAATCCCACCCCCTGCACTTTGCCTTTGACGCGGATCTGAATACCGTTATGGTTCACGCTCACGTGGAAGATATCCTTTCCTGTTTAGACTGGTTTCTATGTAAGTTCAGTGCTATTTCGTGCGCGAAGAGAAAGGTATTTTTATACTATGTCGAAGCACGCGCCCGACTCAGGGCGCTCAGTCGCCGCAGCCCTGAGAACCCTGGCTTCCGGCTGAAATTATGCCTGCTACGCAGGTGCCTTCGTCGATATCAGGCTTAACGGACCGCTTGCGACACGCTCCCGACGTGGCGCAAGCTTTCGCCGCGTCCATGCGGCTCATCCTAAGCCAGCTATCTCCTCAGCATAATTTCTTACGCCGGGTAACGGTAAAAACCGTCATGCTCCCCTGCATTTGTGTATAAGAGATAGCCTTTGTCAGGGCAAGATACTTTCTCCCGGCAAAGAGGTAATGTCGTCAGCAAATCCTCGGCATCGGTTCGTTGTGCGGCAGATCCAGCAGCCGCGCGGCGCCGAACACGCCGCACAGACGCACCTGGCGGTTTTCCGTCACCGTACCGATAGTCGCCGCGTCGCGGCCCAGCGGGTGCGCGCGCAGCGCGTCCAGCACGGCGCTTTCCGCCGCTGCGGAGACCACCAGCACCAGTTTGCCCTCATTGGCGAAATTGAGCGCCTCCAGCCCCAGAATTTCACAAATGCCGCGCACCGCCTGCTTCAGCGGCAACGCGCTTTCATCGATTTCCATCCCGCAGCCGCTGGCCTGCGCATATTCGTGCAGGATCGCCGTCACCCCGCCGCGCGTGGCGTCGCGCAGCGCGCGCACGCCGTCGATAGCGCGCAGCGGCGCAATCAGCGGCGCCAACACCGCGCAGTCGCTGGAGAGCTCCGCCTCCAGCCCCAGTTGCTCGCGCAGGTTAAGGATGGTCGCGCCGTGATCGCCCAGCGTGCCGCTGACGATGATTTTATCCCCCGGGCGGATCTCTCCCGTTCCCCAGCGAATATCCGCCGGGATGGCGCCGATGCCGGCGGTATTGATAAAGATTTTGTCGGCCGCGCCGCGCGGCACCACTTTGGTATCGCCGGTGACGATCTGTATCCCGGCGGCGCGCGCGGTTTGCGCCATAGACGCCACGATACGCAGCAGGTCGGCGCCCGGAAATCCCTCTTCGATAATAAAGCCGCAGGAGAGATATTTCGGCGTCGCGCCGCTGACCGCGATATCGTTCGCCGTGCCGCACACCGCTAATTTGCCGATATCCCCGCCGGGGAAAAAGATCGGATCGATAACGTAGCTGTCGGTGGTGAACGCCAGACGATCGCCCTGCCGCGCCAGCGCGGCAAGAGGCAGTCTGGCCTGATCCTCCCGCTCTCCCAGCAACGGATTGTCAAACGCCTGTAAAAACAGCTGCTCAATCAATTGCTGCATCGCCCGGCCGCCGCTGCCGTGCGCCAGCGTAATCTCTTTTAGCCGTATTTCCGCTAAAAATTTCTCATCTAAATCAAGGTCTATAGGTTGTGTTGCATCACTCATTCAGGCGCACTCCCGCCGATACTGATAATAAGCCGCGCAGGCGCCCTCGGAAGAGACCATCAGCGCGCCGATGGCGTTTTGCGGCGTGCAGCGCCGGCCGAACAGCGGACAATCCGCCGGTTTGCAGCGCCCGGTCAGCACGTCGCCGCAGCGCGACCCCGGCTCATCGGCGATACGCTGCTGCCGGGGATGGAAACGGCGCTCCGCATCAAAATCGGCGTAGGCCGCGCGCAGTTGCATGCCGGAGTCGGCTATCTCCCCCAGGCCGCGCCATTCACTGCTGGATTTGGTTGCAAAAACCTCGTCCATCGCCTGCTGCGCCAACAGGTTGCCGCTGTCAGGCACAATGCGCCGGTACTGATTCTCCACCTCGCAACGCCCGTCGTGAATCTGGCTCACCAGCATCAACAGCGCCTGCAGGATATCCAGCGGCTCAAATCCGGTAACCACAAAAGGCTTATGGAAGCGGTCGCACAGCGGCTGATACGGATGCGCGCCGATCACCATGCTGACGTGCCCCGGCGCCAGAAAGCCGTCGATACGCAGGTCCGGCTGCTGTAACAGGCTCTTTAAGGTGGGAATGATGGTGATATGCTGGCAAAACAGGCTGAAGTTGGCGATGTTGCGCCGTTTGGCCTGCTGCAGCGTCAGCGCGGTGCTCGGCATGGTGGTTTCGAACCCCAGCCCGAAAAACACCACCTGGCGCTCGGGATGGTTTTCCGCCAGCGCCAGCGCATCCAGCGGCGAATAGACAATGCGCACATCGGCGCCGTGACGGCGCGCGTCCTGCAGCGAACCGTTGCGGCCCGGCACGCGTACGGCGTCGCCGAAGGTGCAGAAGATCACCTCGGGGCGCGCCGCGATCTCCAGACAGGCGTCGATGCGCCCCATGGGCAACACGCAGACCGGGCAGCCGGGGCCGTGGATGAATTCAATTTCCGGCGGCAACAGGCGATCCAGTCCGAATTTGAAAATGGCGTGCGTATGCCCGCCGCACACCTCCATCAGCTGTAGCGGCCGCTCGCGCAGCGGCGGCATATCGGCCACCAGCGAGCGGATACGCTGCAGCAGCGCTTTCGCCAGCTCGGGATCGCGGAACTCATCAACGTAGCGCATGGGCGGCCCCGGTCTGTCGCATTTCATCCAGCTCCAGCCCCACGGCGCGCATCGACTGCAGCGCCGCCAGCGTGTCGCGCGCTTCCTGCTCATCCAGCAGGCTCATGGCGAAACCGACATGCACCAGCACCCACTGCCCGACCAGATCGGCGGGAGAGCCTTCGCAGACCAGCGCGATGCTCACCGCCCGCTGTACGCCGCAGACGTCGACATACGCGGGCTGGTGAATATCATCGCCGACGGAGACCACTTTACCCGGAATGCCTAGGCACATAGCTGCGCCTCCAGCCATCCGAGCCACTCATCCATGCCGTCGCCATGGCTGGCGGACAGCGCGATAACCTGAATGTCCGGATTGACGCGCCGGGCGTTCGCCACGCAGGCTTCCAGATTGAAATCCAGATAGGGCAGCAGATCGATCTTGTTGATAATCATCAACGACGCCGCGGCGAACATATGCGGATATTTTAACGGCTTATCCTCGCCTTCCGTCACCGACAGCACCGCGACTTTAGCGCGCTCGCCCAAGTCAAAACCCGCCGGACACACCAGATTGCCGACGTTCTCGATAAACAGCAGGCAGTTGTCCGGCAATTGCAGGCGATGGGCGGCGTCATGCACCATCTGCGCATCCAGATGGCACCCTTTGCCGGTATTCACCTGAATCGCCGCCACGCCCGTCGCCCGAATGCGCTCGGCGTCATTGGTGGTTTGCTGATCGCCCTCGATAACCGCGCAGGGAAAACGCCGGCCGAGCTGATTCAGCGTGGCGGTCAGTAAGGTGGTTTTTCCGGAGCCGGGGCTGGACACCAGGTTCAACGCCAGAATGTTCTGAGCGCTGAAGTGCTCCCGGTTGTGCGCCGCCAGCTGGTTATTCTTGCTCAGCACGTCCATTTCAATCTGCAGCAGGCGCTGCTGGCCGACGCCCGGCGCATGGGTTCCCGCCTCGCCGTGCCCGTAGTGCAGATCCTGGTCGCTCACCTCCGGCTGAAAGTCCGCCGCGCTCTCTTCGGCGGCGCGCTGCCGCATCGGCGCCGCGCCCTGTACGCCCTTGGGCGGCAGCGCGTAATAGTGATTATGCACATCGCCGTGATAGTGATGATGATGGATAATCACGCAGCGGCCTTTTATTTTGCCGCCATGATCGTGACGATCCGCTTTATGATCATGATGATGGTCATGCGGATGGCCGTGGTCGTGATGATGGCCGTGGTCGTGATGGTGGTCATGGTGATGGCCGTGATGATGAAGCTGTTCTTCACCCTCGATGCTGCTTTCCCCTTCACCGCAACCGCAGGTGGTACACATAGGGATCTCCTCCCGCTATCTTTAGCGTCGTCATCCCCGCGTCAGTAGGCGGGGATCTGCTTAAAATTCGCCCACTCGGCGAGTGAGATTCCCGCCTGCGCGGGAATGACACCGAGAGAACTTAACCGTCCGTTGCTCTATACCGTCACTCAATGGCTAACTGTTTGATCTGCATGCTTTCGCCGTCATCAACGCGCAGGTTGTAGCTGCCGCACCGCGGGCATCCCGCGCCGTGCTCGACCACATCCACCACGGCGCTGCACTCCCAGCACCAGGCTTTGGCCGCGCGGACCGCGATATGCAGCCGGCACCCTTCGGCCAGCGTTTGACGGCAAACGGACGCAAAACAGAAACGCAGCGCGCTCTCTTCAATACAGGATAGCGCGCCGATCTCCAGCCAGACATCGGTCACCCGCCGGGCGTTGTGCCGGCGGGCCTGTTGTTCAATCAGCTCCAGTGCGTTATAGCACATGGAAATTTCATGCATGATGCGTACTCCGGTTGCGGCTAAACAGCGCGCGCCGGCTGAGGTTTTGCGGCGCATCGGCATCGGCGACCGGGAACGACAGCGCCATTTTCGCGCTCTGTTCCGCCAGCGCAACCGCCTGTTCGCCGCTCATCCGGCTATCGATCGGCGACATTAACGAACAGGAGAGATACTGTTTTCCCGCCATTTCGCCGACGATAAAGGTGACGTCGCCGCAGGGCAGCGACAGCGCCAGACGGTCGGCCAATGTTCTGACGGGCCAAATCTGCCCCGGCCCCGGCAACACCAGCAGACTCATCATCCACGGCGTCAGCAGACAGCCCGCCCACTGCCGTTCAAACAGCGTAAACCCGCAGGCTTTCACCGGAATGCCTTTACGGTAAAAAGGCAGCATCTGCATCTTTTCCCGGCCAATCTGCGAGAACATCGCCTCCAGCCAGGCCGCCGGATGATCCTCATCATGGCGGATAACCGGCGAAGATTCTTTGCGTTGATCCGGCATTACGCGCAAATCGCCGGCTTCGGATTGTCTATTCACCGCAGACCTCGCACTGTTCACGTTCACTCACCGTGACCCCGTTTTGCCGCAGCACCGCAATAATTTGCCGTAGCGCGGGCGCCACCGCCCGCGCCGCCGTCTCGCTCAGGCCGATATGCACCTCCAGCGATTCGGGCACCACGCCGACCAGCGTCAGCCGGCGAGGAAATTCGCCCGTCATTTGCAGCGCCATCAGCACATCGGACAAACCTAACTGGTGCGGAGAAATCTTGCGGGTAAACAGCGCCGGCACTTCGCCGTCGCGCAGTACCGCCACCTCGCCCGGCGCCTGCCCGGTAAGCACGGCGTCGGCCACGATCAGATGATCGCGGTCGGCCATGGCGTCCATCAGCTCCATGCCCGAGGTGCCGCCGTCAAGGATGTCGATCGCCGGCGTAAACTGATAGCGCCGTTCCAACTCCTCGACAATGCGTACGCCGACGGCTTCGTCGCTTAGCAGCAGGTTACCGATACCCAACACCAGTATATTCATCACAGCACCTTGACCCGGGTCACTTCATTGCCGCTTACCGTATCCACAATATGCACCGCGCAGGACATGCACGGGTCGAAAGAGTGGATGGTGCGCACCACTTCCAGCGGCTTATGCGGATCCGCGACCGGCGTGCCGACCAGCGACTGCTCGTAAGGACCGGGAACGCCGTCGAAGTTACGCGGGCCGGATGTCCAGGTAGAGGGCACCACCGCCTGGTAATTGGTAATCTTGCCGTTTTTAAACACGACCCAGTGCGACAGCATGCCGCGCGGCATTTCACCGAAGCCGACGCCGCGGAACTCGGTATCCGGCGACAGATCGGGCTTGATGAAAGTCTGATGATCGCCGTTGCCGATATTGGTCACCAGCGCCTGCCACTGCTGCGCCAGCGAATCTTTCAGCACGCAGCAGTGCACCGTGCGGCCGATAACCCGGCCCAGCGTGGAGTGCAGCTGTTCCACCTCCAGTTTCCGCCCGGTCAGCTTCTGGTACGCGGCGGTCACCTCGGCGAAGTGTTTTTCCGTCTCCGTATGCTTGGCCGCCAGGCCGCACAGCAGCCACGCCAACGGCCCGACCTCCACGGTCTTGCCGTAGAAGGTCGGCGATTTCACCCACGAATATTTGCCGTCGTCCTGCCAGCCGGTATAGTTGGGACGCGTCAGCCCTTCCCACGGCGCCAGCGGTTCATCATCCTGATACCAGGCATGCTTGCCGCTCTCTTTGATGCCTTCAATCAAAAACTTGTCGTTATGGCTGGTGATGGGGCGGAATTTGGCGAAATCGCCGTTTTCCAGATAACCGCCGGCCAGCAGGAAACTGCCGTTTTTATTGTCCGTCGGCAGCTCGGGCACGCTGAGATAGTGATCGGCGCCTTTGCCCAGCGTCAGCCAGTCGGGATAGTGGGCGGCAATCACCGCGCAGTCTACTTTGTAGACCTGCTCGATAAAATCGCCCAGGCGATCGATAAACGACTTCACATACATCAGGCGTTCCAGGTTCAGCACGCTGGGCGCGTCCAGATTGATCGGGTTGGCGACGCCCCCCACGGCCAGGTTCTGGATATGCGGCGTTTTACCGCCGAGGATCGCCACGATACGGTTGGCGTCGCGCTGGCACTCCAGCGCCTGCAGATAGTGGGCGACCGCGATCAGGTTGACTTCCGGCGGCAGCGCCATCGCCGGGTGACCCCAGTAGCCGTTGGCGAAAATGCCCAGTTGGCCGCTGGTCACCAGATCTTTCAGCTTCTGCTGCACCTTGGTGAACTCCGCCGCGTTGTTCAGCGGCCAGTCGGACAGCCCTTTCAGCAACGCTTCCGCTTTCTGCGGCGAGGCGTTCAACGCCGAGGTGACGTCAACCCAGTCGAGCGCGGAGAGCTGATAGAAGTGAACGATATGGTCATGGATGCTATGCCCGGCCAGGATCAGGTTACGGATATACTGCGCGTTAACCGGAACATTCAGCTGCAGCGCGTTTTCCACCGCGCGCACGGATGCGATGGCATGCACCGTGGTGCAGACGCCGCAAATACGCTGCACGATCATCCAGGCATCGCGCGGATCCTGGCCTTTAACAATCTCTTCCATACCGCGCCACATGGTGCCGGACGACCAGGCTTTAGTGACTTTTCCCTGTTCGATTTCGCAGTCAATGCGCAGGTGCCCCTCAATGCGGGTAATAGGATCAATGGTGATGCGTTGGCTCATGCTTTACCTCGGCCTGATAATTCTTATGAACGCCTTCCAGCGCGGGAAGTACCGGCAGCAGCCGGATTAACAAGATGTATGCGCAGACTTCAATCGCGACAAAACCGATGGAGATCAACACTTCCGATGTCGCCGGGAAGTAGTGGTAGCCCCCGCCGGGGTTGAAAGCCAGCATAGAATAGCTCAGCCGCCATACGGCCGCCCCGAACAGCATGCTCAGCGCGCCTAAAAACAGCAGGCGCGAGTCATCGCGGCAGCGTTTGAAGCGGAACATGATCAGCGGGAAAATCATTAACGCGGCTTCGCACCAGAAGGTCAGCGCAAAGCGGTCGCCCTTGAGCAGATAACTGGTCTTGTCGTGCCAGATGATTTCGCCGAAGCGCAGCGCCACGAACAGCAGCAGCAAGACCTGAAGGATGCGCGTCAAGCGGGCGAACAGCGGTTTCTCATCCGCGCCGCGGCCCTTCAGCCCGGCCTGCACCAGCGAACCTTCGAACATCACGATGGAGAAGCCCATGATGAAGGCGGTCAGCAGCGACAGCAGCGGCAATAGCTCATAGCTTTGCCACAGCGGATGCACCTTATAGCCGGCGGAAATCATCAGCGACCCCATGGACGACTGGTGCATGGTCGGCAATAGCGCGCCCAGGGCGATAATAAAAAACATCACCTTATTTAATCGCTTGAGCGACACTTTCCAGCCAAAGCGTTCGCACACCACCGGCGCGAACTCCAGCGCCATCACACCGATATAAATCGTCATGCAGACCGCGGTTTCGAACAGCACGGATGAGGTATTAAAGAAACCCGGGATATAGAAATAGGGCAGGTTCCAGTAACGGCCGACATCGATGGTGATCGACAGGCCGCCCAGCGAGTAGCCGAACAGACTGGCCAACAGCGCCGGACGCACCAGCGGGTGGTACTCCCCGCGGTTAAAAACATAGACGGCCCAGGCCAGCGCCCAGCCGCCGCAGGCGAAACCAGTGCCGACCAGCAGGTCGAAGGCGATCCAGATCCCCCAGGGATAGCCCCCGTTTAGCGCGGCGACCGACCCGATGCCGAACACCAGACGTTTGACAATCAGCAGCGCGCACAGCATGACAAACGGCGCCAGCAACATCACCGGCCAGCTGACCAGACGTCCCCCCAATGGACTCGCTTTATGCGCCGTCATGATCGTTCTCCTGTTTTTTACCCGCCTGCGCGTCGTCGTGATCCAGCCGGTCCGCGCGGGTATTGCGATGCACCAGTACGGAGAGGCCCGCCAGTACCGCCAACGGCAGGACCATCCCCTTGTACAGCGTGTGCTGAATATGCTCGGAACGCGCGCCGGTAGAGAGTTCGGCCAGCTCCGGCAGATCGAGATTCTGATAAGGCACGCCCGCCAAAACCAGCACCTGCGTCCCGCCCGCCTCTTTCTCGCCATAAACATACTGGTCGTATTTGGGCACGGTATGGAGATACGTATCCTTCTTGGCCAACGTCTGGCGCGGATAGCGATATTCCTCCCCCGCCTGCAGGGAGAGCCGGTGTTTCGCCTCCGCCAGCAGCGCTTCGCGGGTGCCGAAAATAACCGCGCCGGTGGGGCAGACATCCACGCATCCCGGCAGGCCGCCCTTATCTAAGCGCTCCAGCCCCGGCTGATTGCAGAGCTCGCATTTATGCAGTTTGCCGAACGGATTCTCATAATCGTATTTGGGGATGTTGAACGGGCAGGCGACCATACAGTAACGACAACCGGTACAAACGCTGGCGTCGTAATGCACGACGCCGGTTTTTGGGTTTTTTTTCAGCGCCGAGACCGGACAAACCGAAACGCAGTTCGGATCGACGCAGTGCATGCACTGTTTTTTGATATAGGCGTAGCCGTTCTCAACCTGATCCTTGTTTTTACCGTCGCCTGAGCGCCACACCTGAATGATATTATTGGTGTAAGGGCTGAGCTTATCGTTGTTCGACCAGGCGGGATCGCCGCCGGCGTAGATTTTGCTGTCCGGCTTGTAGTCCAGCTTGTTGAGCTGCTGACATTCGCTGACGCAGGCCTGACAGCCGACGCACAGCGTCGAATCGTAAAGCATGCCTAGCGATCCGGGGATCGGCGGTTTATTGGTCGCCGCGGCCTGCCCCGCCAACGGCGTGCCGGCCAGCAACGCGCCGGCGGAGGCCAGCTTGAAAAAATTGCGTCTGTTCACGGCCTAACCCTCCCGTGGTGCGTTTCCAGCATCCTGCTGACTGTTTTTTTGCGCCGCCTGCTTTTGCTGACGCCCCAGCTCGCGCACCGCCATCAGACTGACGCCGCCAACCACGCCGAGCACGCCGCCGATTAATCCCGTAGCCGTGGTTGAGATATGGCCGCCTTCAGGGCTATGGACGTCCGGTTTCTCCACCCGCGGCGTCGGATTTTCCACGTTGGCCAACTGAAAAATGCCTTTGGTAAAACCGATGCCTTTCTCGTTGCAGCCATAGCAAGGATGCCCGATGCCGACCGGCCAAATGCCGCCGCCGACGTCGCAGAATTCCAGCGTCGGACAGTTGCCGTAGGTTTCCGGCCCTTTACAGCCCAGATGGTAGAGACACCACCCCTGCCGATGTCCTTCGTCGCCGAACTCTTTAGCGAAGCGACCGGCGTCAAAGTGCGGGCGGCGTTCGCAGTTTTCATGAATCAAGCGGCCGTAGGCAAACGTCGGACGGCCCTCGGCGTCAAGCGCGGGCGGACGCTGATAGGTGATGATATGCGCGACGGTCGCCAGAAAGTTGTGCGGATTCGGCGGACAGCCGGGGATATTAATCACGGTTTTCCCCGGCAGGACATCCTGCAGGCTGACCGCGCCCGTGGGGTTGCTGCCGGCGGCCGGAACGCCGCCCCAGGCTGAGCAAGAACCGATAGCGACGATCGCCGCCGCGTGTTCCGCCGTCTCACGGATATGCTCGACGATCGGCTTCCCCGCCACCATGCAGTAGATGCCGCCGTCTTTGATGGGGATGGATCCATCAACGACCAGAACGTATTTCCCTTTATATTGCTCAATAGCACGATGCTTATTTTCTTCCGCCTGTTCGCCGAAAGCGGCGGACAGCACTTCGTGATATTCCAGCGAGATGGTGTTCAACAGCAGATTTTCAATCGTTGGATGCGTCGCCCGCAACAGAGACTCCGTACACCCGGTACACTCTTGCGCCCCGATCCAGATAACCGGCGGACGCTGCGTAGAGCCTATCGACTGCGCGATTTCCGCGGCGGCGGAGTCCGCCAATCCCATTGATGCCGCCAGTGCTGCACATAACTTCATAAAATCACGGCGATTAATACCGTGATGGGAAATCATTAAATTTTCCCCACTCATTTTTTATTATTCTCCTGTAACCCGAACGGAGTAACACGCGATATGTGTGTGGGTATGGTAATGAGGAAGTTTATTTAACAGACTTGATCTTCATCAATCGTCAGGACAATAAGCGGTTTATTTCTTTTATAACTGTGACCTTATGCGTATGGGCTCTATTTAAAAGAAGGCGTTTTGTTTAAATGAGAAATAATCTCAATAGCCATCATAAATTATCCATGCGTTTATTTTTCGTTAGCTAAACCGATTAACCTCATCGGCCATCTCGGAAAACGACTAGCTTAATATTTTGATAAACATCAAAATTTCTCAAAACACATTATTTTAATTTATTTATTTCCTGGATTGACCATCTTTGGGACGGCGTACTCTTCGCCATAAGAAAAAATTACTTACTTTAGATTTTTTAGTTTAAAAATGGAGAGTGAAATAACTCGCATTTTAAATTCCCGTTTAAGGGCAATGCTTAACGAATAAATATCGGCGGATTATTTTTATCTGCGTAAAAAATATAAAGAATCATGAAAAATGTTAATAAAAAGACGGCATGGCTATCAGCCATGCCGTCCTGATTAAAACAGCACGAAGCGAATTAAGACCGTTATTGGATACCCTGGCTGCGCAGGTAATCCTCATAATTCCCGCTGAAATCGATCGTTTTGTTCGGCGTCATTTCAATAATACGGGTCGCCAGGGAGCTGACGAACTCCCGATCGTGGGAGACGAACAACAGCGTGCCTTCATACATTTCCAGCGCCATATTCAGCGACTCAATGGACTCCATATCCATGTGGTTGGTCGGCTCATCCATAACCAAAATATTAGGACGCTGCATCATCAGCTTGCCGAACAGCATGCGGCCTTTCTCGCCGCCGGACAACACCTTCACTTTTTTCTTGATGTCGTCCTGGCTGAACAGCAAACGCCCGAGTACGCTGCGCACCGCCTGCTCGTCATCGCTCCCCTGCTTCCACTGGCTCATCCAGTCAAACACGGTCAGCGCGTCGTCGAATTCATATTCGTGATCCTGAGCGTAATAGCCGATCTTCGCGTTTTCCGACCATTTCACCGTGCCGCTATCGGGCTGGAGATCGCCGACCAGGGTTTTCAGCAGCGTCGACTTCCCGATGCCGTTGGTTCCCAGGACGGCGACCTTCTCCCCGACCTCGATCATTAGATTAAGTTTGCTGAACAATAGTCCGTTATCAAACCCTTTCGCCAGCGCCTCCACCTCCAGCGCGTTGCGGAACAGTTTCTTATCCTGCTCGAAGCGAATAAACGGATTCTGACGGCTGGAGGCTTTCACCTCTTCCAACTGAATTTTATCGATCTGGCGGGCGCGCGAAGTCGCCTGCTTGGATTTGGAGGCGTTGGCGCTAAACCGGCTGACGAACGACTGCAACTCGGAGATTTGCGCTTTCTTCTTGGCGTTGTCCGCCAGCAGGCGCTCGCGCGCCTGCGTCGCCGCCGTCATATATTCATCATAGTTACCGGGATAAATACGCAGCTCGCCGTAGTCCAGATCCGCCATATGGGTACACACCATGTTCAGGAAGTGGCGGTCATGGGAGATAATGATCATGGTGCTGTTACGGTCGTTCAGCACCTGCTCCAGCCAACGAATGGTATCAATATCCAGGTTGTTGGTCGGTTCATCAAGCAGCAGGATATCCGGATCGGAAAACAGCGCCTGCGCCAACAGAACGCGCAGTTTCCAACCGGGCGCCACCTCGCTCATCGGACCATAATGCTGCTCCAAAGGAATACCGACGCCCAACAGCAGTTCTCCGGCTCGCGCTTCCGCGCTGTAGCCGTCCATCTCGCCATACTGCACTTCCAGATCGGCGACTTTATAGCCGTCGGCCTCGCTCATCTCGGCCAGCGCGTAAATGCGATCGCGCTCTTCTTTCACCGCCCAGAGCTCGGCATGCCCCATGATGACGGTATCCAGCACGCTGTACTCTTCGAAAGCGAACTGATCCTGACGCAATTTCCCCAAACGCTCGTTGGGATCGAGGGAAACATTGCCGGAGCTGGGCGCCAGATCGCCGCCCAGTATTTTCATAAAGGTGGATTTACCGCAGCCGTTGGCGCCGATCAGGCCGTAGCGATTACCGCCGCCGAATTTAACTGAAATGTTTTCAAACAATGGCTTACTGCCAAACTGCATCGTGATATTGTTGGTACTTAGCACAGAACTTACTCAAGTCAGAATGTGATGTTGGCCGCATTATGCCACAAAAGCCCCCTATAATCGCGGTAATGCCGATCGTTTAAGTATCGAGATACACGGGGCGACCACAGGGGTGAGGCGTCCCTACGGGAACCTCCCCCTGTGTTTCCCCTAAAAATCGGCTTAAGTGAACAGCACTACCCATAATCGCGGCCAGCTGTGCGCGAGATTTAACCCGGGATTGCCATCGACATGAAGAAACGGCGTGCGAAGCGAAAGACAACGCGCTGATTTACAGCCATAATTAGCGATCTCATCATCTATGCCCCTGGATTTCATCCCGCGTCCATAAGCGCGATTTGAAAAATAGCGGGATGTCAGGAAAGAGTGCCTTATGCCACAACAGCGACGCTTTAAACAAATCGACGTATTTACCCGGCAGCCGCTCAAGGGGAACCCTTTGGCCGTCGTTCTCGACGCCGACGGCCTGAGCGACGAACAGATGCGCAATATCGCCCGTTGGACCCACCTGTCGGAAACCACCTTTGTCGTGCCGCCAACCAATCCGCTGGCCGACTACGGCGTGCGCATCTTTACCCCTGAGCAGGAGCTGGCGTTTGCCGGGCACCCAACGCTGGGTACGGCGCACGCGCTGCTGGAGTCGGGCTTTCCGACCAAATCCCCCGGGCAGATTATCCAACAAAGCGGCATCGGCCTGGTGCCGATCAATATTAATGACGACGACTCGCTGGCTTTTCACGTGCCGCCGGCCACCATCGAGCCTTTTGATGCCACCCTCACCCCCTTGCTGGAGCGCACGCTCGGCAGCGCCAGAATAGATAAGCGCTACGCCCCGGCCACGGTGCGTATGGGCATAAGCTGGCTGATGATACGCATGGACGACGCCAGGAGCTGTCTGGAGGTCGCGCCGGACGCGCAATCGCTGGCCGATTTGCAGGCGGCCTGCCGCATCAACGGCATCGCCGTCTACGGGCCGCACGACAACGCCATTCCGACGGATTACGAAGTCCGCACGTTTTATATCGAGCTGGGCCACATCAAGGAAGATCCGGTCACCGGCAGCGCCAATGCCTGTCTGGCCTGTATTCTGCGCCAACAGCACTACCCGGATAGCGACGCCTCGCAACAGCTTGATTACCGCGTTAGGCAAGGCACCAAACTTCAGAGCGACGGCCGGATATCCGTGGTATATCTGAATGACGAGCCTTGGGTCGGCGGGCATAGCGTAACCCTTATTGACGGTACGCTGCGGGTATAGGATTTAACAGCCGGATCGGGCATACGGCCACATATGGCGACAATGAATAATAGATCGGATACAGGAGAGGACCGCGTGAGAACGCTTAGTGAACTACATCATCCGCCGCATCTGCATTTAACCCTGCAAGAGGAGAGCGATGCCGATGCCCTTTTCTCCCTGGTGCAACAAGAGAAATCGCGTCTGCGTCTTACCCTGCCCTGGCCGGATTCGGTAACCTGCGTCGCGGATACGCTGAACACGATAAGGGCGAACCGCAGCGAGTTCGCCGCGGGCGCCGCCGCGGTCTACATTATCCGCTGGGACGGGGATATTGCCGGTATCGTCTCATTCAATACGATCAGGGACCAAGAAGGCGTGATTGGTTATTGGATCGCCGCACCATTCGAGGGCAAGGGCATTGTTTCGTTAGCGGTGCGAACCATGGTGAATGCCTACATTAACGCAGGCGTCTTGAATAAGTGCGTTATTAGGGCCTCGGTAGCCAACCCGCGCAGCAACGCGCTGGCTCAGCGGATTGGCTTTCGTTTTCATCACCAGCGCAAAAACGCCGAGAAAATCGGCGATCGCTGTTTCGATCAGAATGTTTATTACTACCAGCCATAAAGCGCGGCGGTAGTTACGCATCGCCAACGCTTATCGGCCGGCGGCGTAACCGGAGCGCTCTGCGCGCGGCCTTTCTGCGCGCGCGGAATGAATGCCGGACTGCGGCGAATATCAGCCGCGGCCGGCGCGCCATCGTTAGCGTCTGGCCAACAACAGCCCGAGCACCAGACCGACGGTGGCCCCGATGCCGATGCCATGCCAGGGCTTGTCATGTACGTAAATATCCGCCTTATCAGCGACCTGTTTGGCCCGGGCATAGTAACTGTCGGTCGCGCCGATTCTGGTTTTCACCTCAAGCAGCGCTTTTTCAGCCTTGGTCTTCAATTCAAGATAGGCTTTATCCGCCTGATCGCCGGAATAGCGCAGTAATTCATCCAGCGTGTCGGACAAAAGCTTCAGATCGTCATCGACGCCAATCTCTTCAGGCTGTTTTTTTGCTTCCGCCATACAATACTCCCGTTATGAATGAAACATAATTGTCTTATTAACTATAGACAATTTTGCGTATCTATTATGGCGTTTAAGCACGGACCATTCCTAAAGCGGCGGACGTTGCATCGCGTAGCGCCGCGGGAAAGAAAAAAACCGCCGCAGGCTCATCACCCGCGGCGGTTTTCGTCACGCCCGTCGGACTAAGCGGCTACATCATGGGCTGGGCCAACTGAACCAGCGAGATCAACGGCTGCGGGTAAACCCCCAAGACCAGCACCGCGATGGCCGAAATCAGCACCACCACGCCGCCCGCCGTCAGCGCCCAGTTGCTGGGCGTATCGCGCTGCAGCTCTTTAGGCGCGTGCAGATACAGGCTGACCATGGTGCGCAGATAGTAATAAAGACCGATGGCGCTGCCCACCACGACGGTAACGGTCAGCCACCACAGCTCGGCATTGACCCCCGTCGCCAGCACATAGAACTTGCCGAAGAAGCCCAGGGTCATCGGAATACCGGCCAGAGACAGCATCATCACCGTCATCACCGCGGACAGAATCGGCTTATGCCAGAACAGGCCGCGGTAGGAGAACAGCGACTCGGCGTCCGGGCCGCTATAGGGGCTGGACATCAGGCTGACCACGCCAAACGCGCCGAGGCTGCTGAACAGGTAGCCGACCAGATAAACCCCGACGGTTTCCAGCGCTAGCTGATGGCTTTGCACCGCGATCAGCGCCACCAGCAGATACCCCATATGCGCAATGGACGAGTACCCCAGCAGCCGCTTGATGTTATTTTGCGACACCGCCATCAGGTTGCCGAACAGAATGGAAACAAAGGCGATAACGCCGAGCGCGATCCTGACGGATTCGCTGTCGACCAGCGGCGCGTTGAGGAACAGACGCATCACCGCGCCGAAAATGGCGATTTTGCTGGCGGTCGCCAGAAAGGTGGAGACCGGCGCCGGCGCGCCTTGATACACGTCGGGCGTCCACAGTTGGAACGGCGCCAGCGACAATTTAAAGCCGATGCCGACCATCATCATCCCCAGCCCGGCCAACAGCAACGGTTCATGGATATGAAGATCGCTCAGGCTCCGCCCCAGGCTGGCGAACGTCAGGCTGCCCGAATCGGCGTACAGCAGCGCCATGCCGAACAGCAGAAAAGCGGAGGACGCCGCCGACAGCAGCATGTACTTGATGCCGGCTTCCAGCGAACGCTTCTGGCGAAATGCGTAGCTGGCCAGCCCGAACAGCGGCAGCGAAATCAACTCAATGCCGATGAACAGGGACGCGAGGTGATTGGCGCTTGCCAGCAGAATCCCCCCCAGAGCGGCGATCAGCACCAGTAGATAAAACTCGTCGCGGTTGTCCGGGAAACCTTCCAGCCACGGATAGGCGAAGGTACTGGTCGCCAGGCTGGCGAGCAGCACCAGTCCGGTATAGAACATGGAGAAACCATCGACCCGCAGCAGCTGCGTCACGTCCGTCGGCTCAACCTGCGCGACGAAGTACAGCGACAGCAGCGCGATATTCAGGCCGATGACCGTCATGGTTGCGTTGACAAAATGGTTGCGTCGCCACGCAATGCACAGCATCACAACCACTACCGTCAATCCGACGATCAACAGCGGCGACAGCGCGATTAGTTGTTGAAGAGTTATTGTCATGGCGAATTACGGCCTTGTTGTTGAAATTATTGAATCTGGAGCAGACGACATAAACCACTGCTGAATATTGGACATCGCCGCGCTGGAGGTATCCAGAACCGGCTGCGGGTAAACCCCCAGCAACACCAGCAGCACCACCAGCAGCATCACCAGGGAGAGCTCGCGCGCCGTCATGCCCGGCAGCGGCTGATCCGACCGGGGCGCGCCGTAGTAGGCGCGCTGCATCATGATCAGCGAGTAGACCGAGGCGAATACCAGACCGAACGTGGAGATCACGGTAATCACCGGCACCACCTGATAGCTGCCGAACAGCATCATGAATTCGCCGACAAAGTTACCGGTTCCCGGCATACCCAAGGTCGCGACGGCGAAGAACAGGGAGATCGCCGGCAGGTATTTAAGGCGCGCCCACAGTCCCCCCATCTTGCGCATATCGCGCGTATGCAGGCGTTCGTACAGCTGGCCGCACAGAATAAACATGCCGGCGGCGGAGAGCCCGTGGGCGATCATCTGAATAACCGCCCCTTGGTAGGCCAGGTGGTTGCCGGAGTAGATGGCGACCATCACAAAGCCCATATGGGAAACCGAGGTATAAGCGATCAGCCGTTTGATATCGCTCTGATTGAAGGCCATCCAGGCGCCGTAGAAAATGCCGACGACCCCCAGCCACATCGCGATGGGCGCGAACTCGTGGGAAGCGTTCGGAAACAGCGGCAGGCTAAAGCGCAGTAAGCCGTAAGCCGCGGTTTTCAGCAGGATGCCGGCCAGGTCGACCGAACCGGCCGTCGGCGCCTGACTGTGAGCATCCGGCAGCCAGCCGTGCAGCGGCACCACCGGCATTTTGACCGCAAAGGCGATAAAGAAGCCGAGCATCAACAGATATTCAACGCCGCGGGACATCGGGGTATCGAGCAGCTTCTCATAATCGAAGGTCCACTCGCCGGTCGCGGAATAATGTACGAAGACCAGCGCCAGGATCGCTATCAGCATCACCAGCCCGCTGGCCTGGGTATAGATGAAGAACTTGGTCGCGGCGGCGATGCGGGTTTTGCCATCGGAGCCTTTATGTCCCCACAGCGCGATGAGGAAATACATCGGCACCAGCATCATCTCCCAGAAGAAGAAGAACAGGAACATGTCGATGGCGAGGAAAACGCCGATTACCGCGCCCAGGATCCACAGCAGGTTAAGGTGAAAAAAGCCCTGATTGCGCTGCTCTTCCCGCCACGAACAGAGGATCGCCAGAATCCCCAGCAGGCCGGTCAACACCACCATCAGCACCGAGAGTCCGTCCAGCGCCAGATGGATATTGATGCCGAACCGCGGGATCCACGGCGCATTGAACTCGGCCTGCCACTGCGGCAGACCGTCAGGCGTCGCCAGAGAATAGCCACCTTGCAACCACAGTTGCAGAGATAGCGCCAGAGTCAGCCCCATCGCAATCAACGCGATCCAGCGCGGCACCTGCGAGCCCAAACGCTCGAACTGCCAACACAGCAGACCGCCGATAAAGGGGATAAGAATTAGCCAAGGTAGTAGCATGGCGCTTTGTGTCCCTAAATTAAAGAAATCTGAAAACTTGCCGTGGCGGGCACTCTTAGCGGAATGCCCTGCCCTTCATACGTTCCGGGTATCGCCTTAAACCAGCAGTAGCAAGGCCAGCACAACGACGGCGCCCACCCCCATGGAGGCAACGTACCAACGCACCTGGCCATTTTCGCTCACCGCCAGGCCGCGATTGCACCAACGGGTAATAAAGACCGGAACGCTCATCAGTACGTCCAGCGGATCGCGCCGCAGCAGCCGCGCAACGGCCAGATAGGGCCTGACGAAAACTTTGTCGTACAGCCAGTCGAATCCCCAGGCATGGAACCACCAGGTCGAGAAGAAACGGCCCGGCGCGCTCTGCGCGATAGCGCTCACCCATTGACGCTTGCCCAGCCACAGCGCGGCGGCCAGTACTATGCCCGCGACGGCGATGGCGCCGGAGGCGATCTCCAGCATCACCATACGGCCGTGCTCAAGCGCCGTGGTTTCCGGCAGCACGCCGTGCAACGGCGGCACGATCAACGCCCCGATAAAGGTGGACAGCACCATAAGCACGATGAGCGGTAAATGATGGGCGAGCCCTTTGCCCGCATGCGCTTGGGTTTTCGCCTCGCCGTGGAACACGATAAAGATCATACGGAAGGTATACAGCGAGGTCATAAAGGCGCCGGCCAGTCCCGCCGCCATCAGGTTGAGGTGGCCGTTAGCCCAGGCGCCCGCCAGAATTTCATCTTTACTGAAGAACCCGGCGGTCACCAGCGGCAGCGCGGCCAATGCCGAACCGCCCACCAGGAAGCAGACATACACCAGCGGAATGGTTTTACGCAGTCCGCCCATTTTGAAGATGTTCTGCTCGTGGTGACAGGCAAGGATCACCGAACCGGAAGAGAGGAACAGCAGCGCTTTGAAGAACGCGTGGGTCATCAGATGAAAAATCGCCGCATCCCACGCCTGTACCCCCAGCGCCAGAAACATATAGCCGATCTGGCTCATGGTGGAGTAAGCCAGCACGCGTTTGATATCCGTCTGCACCAGCGCGGCGAACCCCGCCAATACCAGCGTTACCGCGCCGACGATGCCGACCAGGTGTAAAACGTCCGGCGCCATCAGGAAGAGACCGTGGGTACGGGCGATCAGATACACCCCGGCGGTCACCATGGTCGCGGCGTGGATCAACGCGGAGACCGGCGTCGGCCCCGCCATCGCATCCGCCAGCCAGGTTTGCAGCGGCAGCTGAGCGGATTTGCCCACCGCCCCGCCCAGCAGCATCAGAGTCGCCCAGGTAATTACCGGAGAGCCCTCCGCCAACTGCTGCGGCGCCAGCACCATCAGTTCGCGGAAGTTAAGCGTGCCCAGCTCCTGATAAAGGATAAACAGCGCAAAGGCCAGAAAAACATCCCCGATGCGCGTGACGATAAAGGCTTTCATCGCCGCCGCGCCATTTTTCGGATTGGTGTAGTAGAAACCGATCAGCAGATAGCTGCACAGCCCCACGCCTTCCCAGCCGAGGTACATCAGCAACAGGTTGTCCGCCAGCACCAGCACCACCATGCTGGCGATAAACAGGTTGGTATAGGCGAAGAAACGGGAATATCCCTCTTCGCCGCGCATATACCAGGACGCGAACAGGTGGATAAAGAAACCGACGCCGACGACGACCGACAGCATGGTGACCGACAGGCCGTCCAGCGTCAGCGTCACGCCGATATTGAAGTCGCCGACCGCCATCCATGTCCACAAATGCTGGTTGAACACGCTAACGCCGGCATGCTGCCGGCCAAGAAAGTCGGCCGCCGCCCAAATAGTCACCAACGCCGCCAGACCGATAGAACCCACGCCGACGGCGGCGGAGACATTCTCCGACCAGCGGCCGCGGGAAAACGCCAGCAGCAGGAAGCCAAGCAGCGGGAATAGTATGGTTAAATAGAGTAAGTTCATCCGCGCATCTCACTGACTGTATCAATATTCAGGGTCTGACGACGGCGATAAAGCTGCAGCAGCAGCGCCAGTCCGATACTCGCTTCGGACGCCGCCAGCGTAATCGCCAGAATATACATCACCTGCCCGTCCGCCTGCTGCCAATAGCTGCCGGCGACGACGAACGCCAGCGCGGCGGCGTTGATCATAATTTCGAGGCTGATCAACATAAACAGCAGATTACGGCGGATAATTAACCCTGTTAATCCTAAAACGAACAGAATGGCGGCCAGAATTAGCCCATGTTGTAACGGAATCATGCGCGTTCCCCTGTTATTTTTTTGTTATCGGCGCCCTGGCCCGCGGTCTCCTTACTGACGACCTCCCCGCGTTTCTCTTCGCGACCGACGTGGAATGCGACCACCAGCCCGGCCAGCAGCAGCATTGAGGCCAGTTCGACGGCGAGAACATAAGGGCCGAACAGCGCGATCCCCACGGATTTGGCATCCACCATCTCTCCGCTAATCCCCCGTTCGTCCAGGCTGAAAATGCCTTTCACGATCACGATCAGCAACACCAGCGACAGTAATGAAGGGCCGATCCATACGGTAGGTTTAAGCCATGCGCGCTCCTGCTCGACCACGGAGTTGCCGAGGTTGAGCATCATCACCACGAACACGAACAGCACCATAATGGCGCCGGCGTAAACGATGATTTCCAACGCGCCGGCGAAATAGGCGCCCAGCGAAAAAAACACGCACGCGACGGCCAACAGGGAAACGATCAGATATAACAGCGCATGCACGGGATTGGTGTGGGTGATGACGCGCAACGTCGCCACTACGGCAATCAGGCCCGCAATATAAAAAGCGAATTCCATGTTAGCTCCTTAGGGTAATAGGCCTTTAACATCAATGGGTTTGGCTTCATTTTCCGCTTCGCCCTTATCTTTCCCATCGATCGCCATGCCGGCCATCCGGTAGAAATTGTACTCCGGATATTTACCCGGCCCCGAAATCAGCAAGTCCTCTTTTTCGTAAACCAGATCCTGGCGTTTGTAATCCCCCATCTCAAAATCGGTCGTCAGTTGAATGGCCGTGGTCGGGCAGGCTTCCTCGCAAAAACCGCAGAAAATACAGCGCGAGAAGTTGATGCGGAAAAACTCGGGATACCAGCGGCCGTCTTTGGTTTCCGCTTTCTGCAAGGAGATGCAGCCGACCGGACAAGCCACGGCACACAGGTTACAGGCCACGCAACGCTCATCGCCGTCCGGATCGCGCGTCAGCACGATACGGCCGCGGTAGCGCGGCGGCGGGTTCACGGGTTCTTCGGGATACATTCTGGTTTCGCGCTTTTTGAAAGCATTCGATCCCACCATACAGATACTGCGTATCTGGGTGCCGAAACCAATCACTAAATCTTTTAATGTCATGGTTCACTCACCCCTTATTGAGCGTTGTACAAAATGACCGCGGCCGTCGCCAGCAGGTTCAGTAACGTTATCGGCAGGCAAACTTTCCAGCCGAAAGCCATCACCTGGTCATAACGCGGACGGGGCAACGCGGCGCGAATCAGAATAAACATCATCATGAAGAAGGCCGTTTTCAACGCAAACCAGACGAACGGCGGCAGGAACGGACCATGCCAGCCCCCGAAAAACAGGGTGACGATCAGTGCGGAAACCGTGACGATGCCGATATATTCGCCGACGAAGAACAGGCCGAACTTCATACCGGAATATTCAATATGGTAGCCATCCGCCAGCTCCTGTTCCGCTTCGGGCTGGTCAAACGGGTGGCGGTGACACACGGCCACGCCCGCAATGGCGAAAGTGACGAAACCGAAGAACTGCGGAATGACGTTCCATAAGTGCGCCTGCGATTCAACAATATCGTTCATATTGAAAGAACCGGCCTGCGCCACCACGCCCATCAGCGACAGGCCGAGAAACACTTCGTAGCTCAGCGTCTGGGCGGAAGCGCGCACCGCCCCCAGCAGCGAGTATTTGTTGTTGCTCGACCAGCCGGCGAACAGCACGGCATAGACCGCCAGCCCCGCCATCATCAAAAAGAACAGTATCCCGATATTCAGGTCCGACACGCCCCAGGTCGGGCTGACCGGCACGATGGCGAAGGAGAGCAATAACGAGGTAAAGGCGATCATCGGCGCCAGCGTAAAGATCACCTTGTCGGTAAATCTTGGCACCCAGTCCTCTTTGAAGAACATTTTGATCATATCGGCGACCAGCTGCAGCGAACCGCCCCAACCTACCCGGTTCGGCCCGTAGCGCCCCTGGAACAGGCCCAGCAGCTTACGTTCGCCCATACTCATGAACGCCCCGCAGGTCACCACGACCAGCAGGATAACCACCGCTTTGCCAACGGCGATCAGGATTTCCAGGCGTTCCGGTGTTAACCAACTCATTGTGCAGCCTCCCGCAGATTGTCGACGGTTGCGCCCGCCAGCCTGGGCGCAATGCCCGGCAGCCCCAGCGGTAAACCAACCTGTCCCTGACTTAGCCCGTCGCTTAACCGCAGCGGCAAGCGCAACGTCTGACCCTCGCAACGCAGTTCGACCAGCGCGCCGGGATTAACGCCCAGGGCCGCCGCGTCGGCCGGGTTGACCATAACGTAAGGCTCCGGCATACGTTGTTGAATCACCGCCGAACGCTGCGACATTTCATCGCTGCCGAACAGGTGATAATAGGGCGCCACGCGCCAGCTTCCCGCCTGGGCGACAAACGCCGCCGGGATGTTATCGAAATACCCCAACGCGCTCTCCCCCGCTTCAATCATGCGCACGCCCGGATCGCCGTGGCGCAGATGGCCGCCCACTTCATCCTGAAACTTATTCCAGGCCTGCGGCGAGTTCCAGCCGGGAGCCCAGGCGAAGGGGATCTGCTGACGGTCGGCCAGCGGGCTGTTGTTCCCTTCCATCGAGAAGGCGAACATGGTGTCTTTATCCTGCGGCTGACGCGGTTCATGCACGCTGATATTGGCGCGCATGGCGGTGCGGCCGCTTGAGCGGTTCGGCGAACGCGCCAGCTTCTGCCCGCGAATTCTGAACGCCGCATCGGGCGCGGCCTGCTTAATCGCCGCCAGCTGCGGCATGGCGTCGACGCAGGCGTCGATAACGTGATCAAGCTGGGTCCAGTCGATCTTGCGGCTGTTATAGGTGGAGCTTAGCGAGTGCAGCCAGCGCCAGCTTTCCAGCATCGCCACGCTATTGTCGTAATAGGCCGGATCATAAACCTGGAAGAATCGCTGGGCGCGCCCTTCCTGATTGATCAGCGTGCCGTCGCTTTCGGCAAAGCTCGCCGCGGAGAGAATAAAGCTGGCTTTATCCATGATGCGGGTGCGCTGATGATCCAGCACAATGACGCTACCGGCTTTTTCCAACGCCGCATCAACGCGCGCGGCGGAGGCGTGGCGATAGAGATCGTTTTCCATGATCACCACGCTGTCGGCGGCGCCGTTTTCCAACTGCGCAAGCGCATCATCCAGCGAACCGCCGCCGATCATCGACAGGCCGATGCTGTTCGCCGCGGAAGCGACAAAGGTGATGCCGACGTCGGAACCGCGCGACTTGAGCGCCCGCGCCACATTGGCGGCCGCCGCGATCAGCGCGTCGCTGCCCGCGTTGGTGCCGGAAATAATCAGCGGTTTTTTCGCCCCGGCCAGCGCCTGGGCGATGATATCCACTTTCCGATCGAGCCCGTCGGCCAGCTCCGTCACCGCCGGCGCATTGTCATCCAGCGCGTGGGCGACGGCGAAGCCCAACCGGGCCTGATCGGCGACCGGCGCGCGGTAGTTCCAGGCGGCGATATCGTCCAGCCGGGTACTGTCTACGTTGGTGACAAACAGAGGATGTTTGGCGTGCTGACCGATGTTCAGAATAGCGGCGATCTGCCAGTCCGCCACTTTTTGCGCCGCCGCCATTTCGCGCGCCTTGCCTTTCACCGCCTGGCGCACCGCCAGCGCGATGCGCGCGCCCGTCTGCGTCAGATCCTCGCCCAGCACCAGAACGGCGTCATGGCTTTCGATCTCGCGCAGCGCCGGCGTGCGCACGCCGCCGTCGCGCAAAACCTGCAGAATCAGCTGCAAACGTTGCTGTTCGTCGCGGGCGATGCCGGTATAAAAGTTTTCCGCCCCGACCAGCTCGCGCAACGCGAAGTTGCTTTCGATACTGGCGCGCGGCGAACCGATGCCGATGGTTTTCTTCGCCTGACGCAGCACGTCGGCGGCGCCTTCCACCGCCTGTTCCGCAGTTAGTTCAACCCAGTCGCCGCCGCGGCGCTGAAGCGGGTGTTTGGGACGATCCTGCAGATTGACGTAGCCGTAGCCGAAACGGCCGCGGTCGCATAGGAAATAATGGTTTATGCTGCCGTTAAAGCGGTTTTCAATGCGGCGCAGCTCGCCGTAACGCTCGCCGGGGCTGGTATTGCAGCCGACGCTGCACTGCTGACAGACGCTCGGGGCGAACTGCATATCCCATTTGCGGTTATAGCGTTCGGAGTGCGTTTTGTCGGTGAATACCCCGGTCGGACAAACCTCGACCAGGTTGCCGGAAAATTCGCTCTGCAGCGCGCCGTCTTCCGGGCGGCCGAAATAGACGTTATCGTGCGCGCCGTAAACGCCGAGATCGGTGCCGTCGGCGTAATCCTTGTAGTAGCGCACGCAGCGATAGCAGGCGATGCAGCGGTTCATCTCATGGGAGATAAACGGCCCGAGATCCTGGTTGCGATGGGTACGCTTGGTAAAACGGTAGCGGCGGAAGTTCTGCCCCGTCATCACCGTCATATCCTGCAGATGGCAGTTGCCCCCCTCCTCGCACACCGGACAGTCGTGCGGGTGGTTGGTCATCAGAAACTCGACTATCGTCTTGCGGAATAGCTTCGCTTCTTCGTCTTCAATCGCAATGAACGTGCCCTCGGCAGCCGGCGTCATACAAGACATCACCAGCCGGCCGCGGGTATCCTCCGCGTTCTGATATTGCGTTACCGCGCAGAGGCGGCAAGATCCCACGCTTCCCAGCGCGGGGTGCCAGCAAAAGTAAGGAATATCAAGTCCCAGGGACAGACAGGCCTCGAGAAGGTTGTCCGCGCCGTTGACTTCATACTCTTTGCCGTCTACATGAATAGTAGCCATAGTCAGCATGCTTCCATAATGGCCCGCGTCGCCGCAGGCGCTAATCAAAAATTCTATTAATGAGGACGGCTTGTCGGTGCCGTCCGGCGGATACATTTACTGCATCTCAAGCTCATCAGACGATTGATTACCAGCGCTCTTTCAACAAATTGGGTTGAATGCCGCCAATCGCTTTGGTGTTACCCAGATACTGTGGAGAAATACCCGCTTCAAACTCATCGCGGAAATATTTGATGGCGCTTTGCAATGGCTCCACGGCGCCCGGCGCGTGAGCGCAGAAGGTCTTGCCCGGCCCCAGAAAGCGGCAAAGCTGCTCCAGCGTTTCGATATCGCCGGGCTGCCCCTCTCCGCGCTCCAGCGCCCGCAGCAGTTTTACGCTCCAGGGCAGGCCGTCGCGACAGGGCGTACACCAGCCGCAGGATTCGCGGGCGAAAAACTCCTCCAGATTACGGGTTAAAGAGACCATATTGATTTCGTTGTCGACCGCCATCGCCAGCGCAGTGCCCAAACGGCTTCCCGCTTTGCCGATGTTCTCGAAATCCATCGGCAAATCAAGATGATCGCCCGTCAGGAAATCGGTACCGGCGCCGCCGGGCTGCCAGGCTTTCAACGTTAGCCCGTCGCGCATGCCGCCGGCGTAGTCCTCAAGAATCTCGCGCGCGGTGGTGCCGAACGGCAGTTCCCACAGCCCCGGATTTTTGACCCGCCCCGAAAACCCCATCAGCTTGGTGCCGGCATCTTTACTTTTGCCGGCGGAGAGCCCCTGGTACCACTCGGCGCCGTGCTCGATAATGGCCGGAACGTTGCACAAGGTTTCCACGTTATTAACGCAGGTCGGTTTGCCCCATGCCCCGGCGGACGCCGGAAACGGCGGTTTCGAACGCGGGTTGGCGCGGCGCCCTTCCAGCGAGTTAATCAGCGCGGTTTCTTCGCCGCAGATGTAACGCCCCGCGCCGGTATGAACAAAGAGTTCGAAATCAAACCCGCTGCCCAGAATATTTTTGCCCAGCAGCCCGGCCTGTTTGGCCTCTTCGATGGCGCGGCGCAAATTTACCGCCGCCGCGACGTATTCGCCGCGCAGAAAGATGTAGCCGCGGTAGGCTTTCAGCGCAAAGGCGCCGATCAGCATCCCTTCCACCAGCAGGTGCGGAAGCTGCTCCATCAGCAGGCGGTCTTTATAGGTTCCCGGCTCCATTTCATCCGCGTTGCACAGCAGATAACGGATATTCATGCTTTCGTCTTTCGGCATCAGGCTCCATTTGAGCCCGGTGGAAAAGCCGGCGCCGCCGCGTCCTTTCAGACCGGCGTCTTTGACCAGAGAAACCACTTCGTCCTGCGCCATGCCGTTTAATGCTTTTTGCGCGCCGGCATAGCCGTTTTTGCTGCGATACTCATCCAGCCACACCGGCTGTTTATCATCACGTAAACGCCAGGTCAGAGGATGCTGTTCAGCAGTCAGAACAATGTTTTTGCTCATTGATACTGCTCCAATAACGATTCGATATCTTCAGGCTTGACGTGACTGTGAAGATCGTCGTCGATCATCATCGACGGGCCTTTATCACAGTTTCCCAGACAGCAGGTCGGCAGCAGGGTAAAACGGCCGTCGAACGTCGTCTGCCCCGGCTTAATGCTGAGCTTGCGCTCCAGGGCCGCCTTCACGCCTTCATAGCCGTTAATGTGGCACACGACGCTGTCGCAATAGCGAACGATATGGCGCCCCACCGGCTGGCGGAAAATCTGGCTGTAAAACGTAGCCACGCCTTCGACATCGCTGTCGGCGATGCCCAGCAGATCGGCAATCGCCTTGATGGCGCCATCCGGTACCCAGCCGCGCTGCTTCTGCACGATTTTCAGCGCTTCGATCGACGCGGCGCGCGCGTCTTCATAGTGGTGTTTTTCCTGCTCAATCGCGTCACGCTCCGCGTCGCTCAGCACAAAAACATGTTCTTTCGTCAGTGAATCGGCGGCGGTTCGTCCCTGGGCGTCGATATGATCGGGAGTAGTGTTGTTATGATCGTGCATAATTAGCGGTCCACATCAGACATGACAAAATCGATACTGCCGAGGTACACGATCAGGTCGGATACCAGACATCCGCGGATGACTGAAGGGATCTGCTGCAAGTGCGCATAGCTCGGCGTGCGAATACGCGTACGGTAGCTCATGGTGCCGCCGTCGCTGGTCAGGTAATAGCTGTTGATGCCCTTGGTCGCTTCAATCATCTGGAATGATTCATTGGCGGGCATCACCGGTCCCCAGGAAACCTGCAGGAAGTGGTTAATCAGGGTATCGATGTGCTGCAAAGTGCGCTCTTTCGGCGGCGGCGTCGTCAGCGGATGATCCGCCTTAAACGGCCCGGCCGGCATATTCTTCAGACACTGATCCAGAATACGCAGACTCTGACGCAGCTCTTCGACCTTCAGCATCACGCGGCTGTAACAATCGCTGATGCCGTCGCCGACCGGCACGTCAAAGTCGAAGTTTTCGTAACCGGAATACGGACGGCGCTTACGCACGTCGAAATCGATACCGGTGGCGCGCAGGCCGGCGCCCGTCACCCCCCACTCCAGGGCTTCTTTGGCGTTGTAGGCGGCAACCCCTTGCGTACGGCCCTTCAGGATAGTGTTCTGCAATGCGGCTTTGACATAGGTGTCCAGACGCGACGGCATCCAGTCGAGGAATTCGCGCAGCAGACGCTCCCAGCCGCGCGGCAGATCGTGCGCCACCCCGCCGATACGGAACCACGCTGGGTGCATACGGAACCCGGTAATGGCTTCCACCAGATCGTAAATCTTCTGGCGGTCGGTAAAGGCGAAGAACACCGGAGTCATGGCGCCGACGTCCTGAATGAACGTACTGATATAGAGCAGGTGGCTATTGATGCGGAACAGCTCGGACAGCATAACGCGAATCGTTTTAACGCGTTCCGGCACCTCAATGCCCGCCAGTTTTTCGACGGCCAGCACATACGGCATCTCATTCACGCAGCCGCCCAGATACTCGATGCGGTCGGTATAAGGAATATAACTATGCCAGGACTGGCGTTCGCCCATCTTCTCCGCGCCGCGGTGGTGGTAGCCCACATCCGGCACGCAGTCGAGAATCTCTTCGCCGTCCAGCTGCAAAATCAGACGAAAAGCGCCGTGCGACGAAGGGTGGTTCGGCCCCATGTTCAGGAACATGAAGTCCTCGTTTTCGGTGCCGCGCTTCATCCCCCAGGCTTCGGGCTTAAAGGTTAGCGACTCCATTTCCAAATCCTCTTTCTGCTTGGTCAGCACAAAGGGATCGAATTCGGTGGCGCGCGCCGGATAATCTTTGCGCAGCGGATGTCCTTCCCAGGTATGCGGCATCATGATGCGCGTTAAGTGGGGATGGCCATCGAAGGTCATGCCGAACATTTCCCAGGTTTCCCGCTCATACCAGTTGGCGTTGGGGAACAAATTGGTCATGGTCGGCAAGTGCATGTCGTTTTCGACCAGCGCGACTTTCAGCATAATGTCGCGGTTGCGCTCAATGGAGATGAAGTGGTAGAAAACGGAGAAATCCGCGGCGGGCAGACCTTCACGATGGGTGCGCAAACGCTCGTCCATGCCGTGCAGGTCAAACAGCATCACATAAGGTTTCGGCTGTTTTTTCAGGAAAGAGACGACTTCCAGTAATTGCTCACGCTTAACCCACACCACGGGAACGCCCGTGCGGGTTGCCTGTACAGTAAATGCTTCCTGCCCAAAACGGTTGCACAGCTCGCTAATGACCGGATCATCAAGATGATCGCGAGTTTGCCAGGCAGGCATAGCGAGATCGTGCGTCGTTAAATCTGTCATAGGTATGTCACCACATTAAATGTGCTATTTCTGTATCCGAATAAGGCCGCACACTCTTATCGTGATATTACGCGACCACGCTATTCATCGTTTACAGCTCAAATCTCATCGGGCGAACGCAGGTTGGTCACCGCGATACGCTCGCCGCGCTTACGTTCCCGTTCAGACTGCATATTGGCGCGATAAACGCCCTGTTCTCCCACCGTCCACGACAGCGGGCGGCGCTCTTTGCCAATCGATTCTTTTAACAGCAGCAGCGCTTGCATATAGGCTTCGGGACGCGGCGGGCAGCCGGGAATATAGACGTCGACCGGCAGGAATTTATCGACGCCCTGCACAACGGAGTAAATGTCGTACATACCGCCGGAGTTTGCGCAGGCGCCCATGGAGATCACCCATTTGGGCTCAAGCATCTGTTCATACAGGCGTTGGATCACCGGCGCCATCTTGGTAAAGCAGGTTCCCGCTACCACCATAAAATCGGCCTGGCGCGGCGATGCGCGTAAGACTTCAGAACCGAAACGCGCGACGTCGTGTACCGCGGTAAAGGATGTCACCATTTCAACATAGCAACAGGAAAGGCCGAAGTTATAAGGCCAAAGAGAGTTTTTACGACCCCAGTTCACCGTATCGTGAAGCGCATGCTCCAGCTTGCCCATATACACACTGCGGTGAACATGCTGCTCCAGAGGGTCGGAAACGATCTCCTGCCGTTGCAGAGGATAACGGTCGTTTTCACCGTCCGGCTCTATGCGGGTGAGCGTATAGTCCATCTTAAATGCCTCGCTGTTACTGCTGATGATTGTTGGTAATGTTTACGATGTCCGATTTAACGACCTGTCTTTTGGAGCGCTCGGGAATCCAGTTTAGCGCGCCGATTCGAACCAGGTAGATCAAACCAGCCAGCAACACCAAAATGAAAATGGCGGCTTCGATAAAGCCAATCCAGCCGCTTTCTCTGATAGAGACGGACCAGGCGTAAAGATATAAGGCTTCAACATCGAAGATGACGAAAAACATGGCGACCAGATAAAATTTGGCGGACAGACGCATGCGCGCCGACCCCACCGCATCAATCCCTGACTCATAAGGTACGTTTTTGGCTCTGGCCCTTGCCCTGCCACCAAGCAAAAAACCGCCTGTCAGCATGAATACGCACAGGCCAACGGCAATAATAACGAATAACGCAAACGCCCAATGATGGGCGAGGATTTCTGTAGTTGTTGACATACTCGTTGCTTACTCATCAAAAGTGGTTAGTAACATCTGCTCTTTTTCGGCAGCTAGGCACCACATCGATTAAAAGGAAGGATAAAGACCACACAAAACGCACGGAAACGTGTCAGGTCAACGGGCATTCAGATGGTCGAGCCCTAATTCTGTAACCTTTTTTCAACCTTACTAAAGGTAACAGTATATCAGTTTACATGCACACAGTTTTGTTAACACTCACATTCTCGTTTGCCGCTAAATCGAGTCAGTGACAACTATTTGTTAACAAACCACGAACAGGGTCAACTCAGCTTCACCCCGCCACTATATCATTTTCGCAAGGATTGCTTGTTCACCCACAGTGTCATTAAGGGCATTTTTTGATCCGCGGCACATTTTTGCCAATTTAGTTAGTAAAAAAATTGATAAGTACAAATTTAAAGCCAATGGAAGATTCTTGCCTGGCGCGTTAAAAAAACAGGACCAACGTTTTACTCAATGGGTAATGGCATTTTGATTTATATGAAGGGGACATAACAGCCACAGACAGGAGACGTGGGCAGATTTCACCGATTCCGGCCCGCCGTTTACAATGCGATAGGCAAGGCGCAATCGCTATTCGGGCAGCGTCATTCGGGCCGCGTCCCTTCGGCCCGAACAATGCCGGCCGGTCAACAATTACATGGCATCCTTCAATGCCGCATCCATTACCGGCGCGTAAGACTGATTACCCGAACCGATCACGCTAAAAATCGCCGTCGCCAGCTCATTTTCCTGCTGCGGATTCCGACACAGGAAATAGCGGGTTTCCGGCAGCCTGGGCAATCCATCCTCCTCGCCCAGCACCCGGAACCCCGGACTCATCATTTCAACCGAACGCACGGTTACCCCCAGGCCGGCCTTAACCGCGGCGCGAACGGCCGACAGCGTGGACGCCACATAAGCAATCCTCCACGGAATGCCCATGGCGTTCAGATACTCCAGCGCCAATGCGCGAAAAGGGCTGGGCTCTTCCATAACAACCAGCGAAACGGGCTCTTCCCGCCGGAATTGATAATCAGCGGCGCAATACCATAACGTTGGCGAAGTTCGTAATAAGACATGGGGAAATGCCATACTGTTCATTGTGGTAATCACCAGATCAATTTTCCCTTGATGTAGCATCTCCAACATTTCCGCACTGCGCTGTACGTTAACGTCGATCGATAATTTAGGAAAAACAGAGGTTACCCGGTGTAAAATATAAGGAAGAATGGTATCCGCGGTATCGTCGGAAGCGCCGATAGTCAGCGTGCCCTGAATATCACTGAACATTAATGAAGTGCAGGCTTCATCATTGAACTGTAATATTTTTCTGGCATAGCCGAGAAACTGAATACCGTGTTCGGTCAATAGCTTATTACGCCCGTGGCGGGCGAACAGCTCCTTGCCGATGAGTTGTTCTAAACGTTGCATTTGCTGACTGACGGCCGATTGAGTCCGACGTACAGCAACAGCAGCGGCTGCAAAAGTGTTCAAATCTGCAACAGCGACAAACGTTCTCAATAGATCAAGATCGAGATTAATTACTGGTCGATTTGCGTTAGTCATACGATTCATCACTTATCTATTTTAATTTTTAACAAAAACATTCCTGGTGTTTTATTACATGTAATGGTAACAACCCATACATTTTAAAGACACTATCGCAGACGCACCATAAGGGCAAAAAAATACTTATATTTCGTTACCACAATCGCCTTTTCAATTGATGAGCCGTCATTGTCTTAAATGCGTCATCCCCCCTTGAATTCTTAATCTGATAACGTCGTGTTTCTTTTTTCATCCCGCAAAATAAATGCCTGCCGCATTTAAATAACCGACATATATTTTCATCGTGAAAAGTGTTCCGACCGACCTAAAGCCGACCGTCCGCCTACAGTACCGCACCACCAGACTAGTACACAACTATGTAGTGCATAAGCGGAATAATTTGCAGGGAAAGCGATAATCATTCTTCAAAAGGTACTACAGGAGGAGTACATTGAGCAGGTTATGCTATTCCACCTAGGAATACGCTTTTCCCGCAAAAGGTTTGTGATATTTATGTCCCCGATTGAAAAATCCAAGAAGCTGGAGAACGTTTGTTATGACATTCGCGGCCCAGTTCTGAAGGAAGCCAAACGTCTTGAAGAAGAAGGTAATAAAGTACTTAAGCTAAACATCGGCAACCCCGCCCCTTTCGGCTTCGACGCCCCTGACGAAATTCTGGTCGATGTGATCCGCAATTTACCGACGGCGCAGGGCTATTGCGACTCCAAGGGCCTTTATTCCGCGCGTAAAGCCATCGTACAGCACTATCAGGCCCGGGGCATGCGTGAGATGACGGTCGAAGATGTGTATATCGGCAACGGGGTCTCCGAGCTGATCGTACAGTCCATGCAGGCGTTGCTCAATACCGGCGACGAAATGCTGGTTCCGGCGCCGGACTACCCGCTCTGGACCGCCGCGGTATCGCT
This sequence comes from Brenneria populi, assembly GCF_036016195.1. Classification (NCBI taxonomy): domain Bacteria; kingdom Pseudomonadati; phylum Pseudomonadota; class Gammaproteobacteria; order Enterobacterales; family Pectobacteriaceae; genus Brenneria; species Brenneria populi. Next base: position 139,385 of record NZ_JAYWTM010000011.1, read on the forward strand.
CTCGAATGGCAATGCCGTGCACTATCTGTGCGACGAAACGTCGGACTGGTTTCCCGATCTGGATGACATTCGTAAAAAAATCACGCCGCATACCCGCGGCATCGTGATTATCAACCCCAACAACCCCACCGGCGCGGTATATAGCAAAGCGCTGCTGCTGGAGATCGTGGCGATCGCCCGCGAACATAACCTGATTATTTTCGCCGACGAAATCTACGACAAAATTCTGTATGACGACGCGCAGCACCACTCCATCGCCGCCCTGGCGCCGGATTTGCTGACCGTAACCTTTAACGGCCTGTCAAAAACCTATCGCGTCGCCGGCTTCCGCCAGGGCTGGATGGTGCTAAACGGGCCGAAAAAGCACGCTAAAGGCTATATCGAAGGATTGGAGATGCTGGCGTCCATGCGTTTGTGCGCCAACGTGCCGATGCAGCACGCCATTCAGACCGCCATCGGCGGTTATCAGAGCATCAGCGAATTCATCCAACCGGGCGGACGATTATATGAACAGCGCAACCGGGCCTGGGAGCTGATCAACCAGATCCCAGGGGTATCCTGCGTTAAACCGCAGGGCGCGCTCTATATGTTCCCGCGCATCGACGCCAAGCATTTTAATATTCACGACGACCAGAAACTGGTGCTGGATCTTCTGCTACAGGAAAAAGTCCTGCTGGTTCAGGGCACGGCTTTCAACTGGCCTTATCCGGACCATGTCCGCATCGTGACCCTGCCCCGCGTTGACGAGTTGGATATGGCGGTACATAAACTGGGACGTTTCCTGGAACATTACCACCAATAACCGGCGCCGCCCTCCCCCACGCCGGGCGCGGCTATGGCGCCCGGCGCCTTAAGGCCGGAAATCGGCAGAAAACCGACGGCGAAACCCGATACGAATCCCCGCGCTTGCGTGTAAGAGACGGCTTAAGCCGACGCTACCATCCGCGCGGCGGGTTTATCGGATGGTTTGCATAATCCCCGCCAAGTGACCACAATAGATTTCCACCGTGCCGCTGTCTGAGAGATTGCTATGAATCAGAGTCACTTTTTTGCCCACCTGTCCCGCCTAAAACTCATCAGCCGCTGGCCGCTGATGCGTAACGTGCGCACGGAAAATGTATCGGAGCACAGCCTGCAGGTCGCTTTCGTCGCCCATGCGCTGGCGGTGATTAAAAACCGCAGGTTCAACGGCAACGTCAGCGCCGAACGCATCGCCCTGCTGGCGATGTATCACGACGCCAGCGAAGTCCTGACCGGGGATATGCCCACGCCCATCAAGTATTACAACGCGCAGATCGCCCATGAATACAAAAAGATCGAAAAGATAGCCCGCCAGAAACTGGTCGATATGCTGCCGGCGGAACTACAGCGGGATTTTCAGTCATTGCTGAATGAACAGCATATGAGCGAGGAAGAACGGGCGATCGTCAAACAGGCCGATGCGCTGTGCGCCTATTTGAAATGTCTGGAAGAGCTGTCGGCGGGCAACACGGAATTTACCCTGGCGAAAGCCCGGCTGGAGAAAACATTACAGCAGCGCCAAAGCCCGGAGATGGATTACTTTATGGCCGTGTTCATCCCGAGCTTTAGCCTATCGCTGGACGAAATCAGCCAGGATTCGCCGCTGTAATAATTCAATCGCGCCGCCGCGCGTCAGAAGGGATAAAGCCACGGCACCATCATCACGCTGATGGCCATCACCAGTATGGTGAACGGCACGCCGATACGCAAAAAGTCGCCAAACTGATATCCTCCCGGCGTCAGCACCAGCGTATTCACCGGCGATGATACGGGGGTCATAAATGCCGCGGAGGCCGCGATCGCCACCATCATGGCAAAAGGGTAAGGCGATACCCCCATCTGGTTCGCCGCCGCGACGGCGATAGGCGCCATCAGCACCGCCGTCGCGGTATTTGAGATAAACAGACCAATCACGGCGCACAGGATAAATAAACACACCAGCATCACATGCGGCCCGGAGCCCCCGGCGATATCCATCAGCCCGTCGACAATCAGCGTAACGCCGCCCGTTTTCTGCAATGCCAGCGCGAACGGCATCATGCCGACAATCAGTATCACGCTGGGCCAATGAATCGCACGGTAAGCGCTTTCCATATCAATGCAGCGGAATTTGCCCATTAACAAACAGGCGATCAGCGCCGCAATCGCGTTGGGAACTTCATCCGTCAGCATCATGGCGACCATCAGCGCCAGGCAGAATAAGGCATGAGGCGCCTGGCTGACGGCCGGCGCCACGTCATCCACCTCGGCAGGCAGATTAAGCAAGAGAAAGTCGTTTTTCTGCATATGCAACTGCCGAATCATCCGCCAATCGCCGATAACCAGCAAAATATCGCCCAGTTGGAGGGGTTCGTCAGCCAGGATCCCCTCCATCGCCTCGCCATTACGGCGGATCCCCACGACGGTCAGGCCATAGCGGCTGCGAAAACCGACCTCATAAAGCGTTTTTCCCAACAGTTCGGAATCAGGAATTAAAGAGACTTCCGCCATACCCACATCGCGCGCCTGCTCGGAGAAATATTCACCGCGCAGCACCATCGGCTCCAGACGCTGAGAGGCGCAAAACTCGCGCAGATCGACTTCGGAAGTCGACATATCGATCAGCAAAACGTCATTCAGGCGCAGTTCCGTATTTCCCGCCACGCTGACCATGACGCGCCGAAATTTACGCCAGCGTTCGATCCCGACGATATTCGCCCCATAGCGTTGACGCAACCGCAGATCGTCAAGCCGGTGGCCGATAAAAGGAGAACCGGGACGGATCGCCAAACGCCGCGCCCTGCCCGTCAGTTTGTAATCCCGAATCAGATCGCGGAACGTCCGCCGCTTCCAGGTCTCTTTGGCGGTTTCAGCCGTCGCGCCGCCCAGCCAGTAGCGCGCCGCCATCATATAGGCGACGCCGGCCAACAAGACGACCACGCCAATCGGCGTCACGCTGAAAAAGCCGAATCCCGTAATGCCTTCCCGCATCAGTTCGCTGCTCACCACCATGTTGGGCGGCGTGGCCACCAGCGTCATCATCCCGCTGATCAGCCCGGCAAAGCTCAGCGGCATCAAGAGCCGCGCCGGCGAGGTCTTCATGCGGGCCGAAACGCTCAGCACCACCGGAATAAAGATCGCCACCACCCCGGTCGAGCTCATAAAGGCTCCCAGCAATGCGACGGTGACCATCAGCAGCACCAGCATTTTTAATTCGCTGTTGCCGGCGGCGCGCACCAGCCAGTCGCCGACCTGATAGGCCACCCCGGTACGCACCAGGCCTTCGCCAATGATAAACAGGGCCGCGATCAGAATAACGTTGGGATCGCTGAAGCCGACCAATGCCTCGGATAGCGTCAATGTTCCGCTTAAAACAAAAGCGATAATGACCAGCAGTGCAACAACATCCATGCGTAATTTATTGGTGGTAAACAACACAATGGCGATCAGCAACAGGGATAAAACCCAGAGAAGTTCGCTATTCAAAACGGTTCCCCTGACGGAAAGAGATTTATTGAGAGATTCCACGCCTACAGAATGTCATAAAAAAACCCCGCAGACGCGAGGTTTGATCATGTTTAGCCGCTCTTTATTAGTAAGTTAGCGCGATATCACGACGGATTGACCGTGATGACCGCGCCATCGGAAGAGGCGTCTATCCTAAGCTGCTCCAGCGAGTGCAAAACCAGGTCGGCCCGATCCAGCTTTGGCGTATCCGCCGGCGCCTTGACCGCGATAACCCGGCAGCCCGCCGCCAGCCCGGATAACACCCCGGCAGGCGCATCCTCAACGACGGCGCACTCTTCCGGTTTCAGCCCCAGCCGCTGCGCGCCTAATAAATAGGCGTCCGGATTCGGTTTCCCCCGCGCCACCTGCTCCGCGGTAATGAAAACCTGCGGCATCGGCAGTTCGCCCGCCTTATGGCGCGCGCTGGCGATGGGGATCGAACCCGAAGTTACGATCGCCCAGGGAATGTTTAACTCATTCAGTCGTTCCAGCAGCGCCCTGGCGCCGGGCATGGCGACAATCCCCTGCGTATCCGTCGCCTCTATTTTTTCCAGATCGGCGAATTCCCGCTGAATGGTTTCCTCGCTCTCGCCTTTAAGGAAATGGCGCAAAGAGGTGATCGCCTGTTTGCCATGAATAAAGTCAAAAACTTCCTGTGGTTCGATACCATGAGCCTGCGCCCAAAAACGCCAGGAACGCTCCACGGCGGGTAATGAATCAACCAACGTACCATCCAAATCGAACAGAAAACCTTTACACTCCACAGAAAGCCCCTTGCAATTAATCAGGCATTAATAATTTGCGCAATCTCGACTGCGCTCAGGTGATATTGACGCGGGCAGGACTGCCAGATAGCCAACATTCTGCCATATTTATCCCACATTTTAGTTTGGGCGTTAAAACCGTGCGTCCCGGCGTCGAAATGCGGATAGCGTCCTTCCACATGCACCATAAAGCGGACGAACCCCAGATAGCGGGCTTCCGTAGCGGCGTCAAAGCCCAAAAAGGTCAGGCGGCGCTCGTCAATCCCCTGTCTGTCTTTCAAGTTCTCCCAGGAAACCTGCAGCGCATGGTGCATTTCCATAATATTGATAATCGTACGGCACACTTCTTCGCTCAAATCGCCGAATTCACGGTCCAGCTCCCGCATCTGTAAACCATAACCGCGTTCGATAATGGTTTGCAGCCGGCGATAGCGTTCCGCATTCGCCGGATCAAGCATCGTCATCATTTTATATTGATTTGAAAGGATCAATCTTTGGGCATTTGTCATTTCCATCTTGCTCTCCTGAACCTCATTCCGGTATGCCGTCAATTACAACTATTTCCTTATCTTTCAATTTGCAGGCGTATCGGCCGGCCGAAGCATGCCCGACGATTTGTCGTCCGCTTGGCGTCAAACCGCATATTGAAATCCACTGGGGGTACTCTGAAAGAAGAATCGCACACTGCGCCATTTCGAGGTAGCGCCGGCGCGCGATTTTTTGATTTGAAACAGCAGGAAAGAAAAATAGCATTCCGCCCGTCGCCTATCTGATGACATTCACAAATCGTCCAAAAACGTTTTATCAAGCTGTTTAAAAGCGCGTTTCAACACTTCCGCCAGGGTTTGATAAGTCGGCGCATCTTCCAGCGGAGCCAGCGCCAGGCCGGACTCAAGCAGCTTGTGGCGAATATCATGAAACCACTGCAATAACATGGGCGGCAGCGGCGTAACGGAACGGCGCCCCAGCCACCACAGCCCTTGCATCGGCAGGCTACAGGCAAAAAGCGCGGTGGCGATGGCCGGACCGAGCTGCCCCCCGAGGGCAATCTGCCACGTCAGGGTGAACACCGCCAGCGGAGGCATAAACCGGATGGCGAACCGCGTGGCGCGGGCCACCCGGTTCTCAGGGAAGACCGGAGCAAGGCGTTTATCCGCAGGCCAGGTTTTCATGTAATGCTGCCCGCGCTGGAGTAACTGTAGCCAACCGATTCGACCGCTAGGCTTCGTCGCCATGGTCACACCTCAACTTTACAGATAAAAAATAAAAATTTCGCACAAATCAACAACTCAGTTTGACAATGTTAAAATATATTTTGTGTTTGCCGTACGCTATCGGTATTCTAGTCCAGCCTTTTAGCCGCCTTATTTACTGATGCAGCATGGCTATACCCGTCATACTTCAAGTTGCATGCGCGTTGGCTTTGTTACTCGCTCCATCCATGGAGCTCGCCCCGTTGGGGCCGCCGCAAGCGGCGTTCAAAAACGCGTTGGCGTTTTTGTCCTGCAGCTCGAATTATTTAGGGTATATACGCAAGGATACCTTCCCTGCGAAACAAATATTGCAAACAACCGCCAGCGGTGTGATTCAGCGCGCTAGACCGCGGCCCTCTCGCAGGGTCGCTTCATGTTATTATACTGTAAATACGGTATAACATACTTGATAAAATTGGCGCTGTTACCACCGTTATATCAGGCGTATCACACCAGGGTGTGATTTTAATCATAAATGCCAATCAAGAGATAAGATACGCTATCCTCCGTTTGGCATTTTTTTAACCATATATAACAAGTAGGTACTTCCATGTCGAGTAAGTTAGTACTGGTTCTTAACTGTGGTAGTTCATCTCTGAAGTTTGCCATCATCGATGCGATTAACGGGGAGGAATACCTGTCAGGTCTGGCCGAGTGTTTCCACCTTCCCGAAGCCCGTATCAAATGGAAAATCGACGGCGGTAAACAAGAATCCGCACTGGGCGCCGGCGCTGCTCACAGCGAGGCGCTGAACTTCATCGTTAATACCATTCTTGCCCAGAAACCGGATCTGTCCGCGCAGTTGGTCGCCATTGGCCATCGTATCGTTCACGGCGGCGAAAAATTCACCCAATCCGCAATCATCAACGACGACGTGCTGCAGGGTATCAAAGACTCCGTACCTTTTGCACCGCTGCATAACCCGGCTCACCTGATCGGCATCGCCGAAGCCATGAAGTCATTCCCGCAACTGGCTGATAAAAACGTGGCGGTATTCGACACCGCGTTCCATCAGACCATGCCGGAAGAGTCCTACCTGTATGCGCTGCCGTACAAACTGTATAAAGACCACCACATTCGCCGCTATGGCGCGCACGGAACCAGCCACTACTTTGTTACCCAGCGCGCGGCCGAAGAACTGAACAAACCGGTGGAAGAGCTGAACGTCATCACCTGCCATCTGGGCAACGGCGGCTCCGTTACCGCGGTGCGCAACGGCAAATGCGTCGATACCTCCATGGGGCTGACCCCGCTGGAAGGTCTGGTAATGGGAACGCGCAGCGGGGATATCGACCCGGCGATCGTTTTCCACCTGCATGACTCCCTGGGCATGAGCGTAGAGCAGATCAACAAACTGCTGACGAAAGAGTCCGGCCTGCTGGGTCTGACGGAAGTCACCAGCGATTGCCGCTATGTGGAAGAAAACTACGCCACCAAAGAAGACGCGAAACGCGCCATGGACGTATTCTGCCACCGTCTGGCCAAATACATCGGCGCCTACTGCGCGCTGATGGAAGGCCGTCTGGATGCGATTGTCTTTACCGGCGGCATCGGTGAAAACGCCGCAATGGTGCGTGAACTGACGCTGAACAAACTGAGCCTGCTGGGCTTTGAAGTCGACCACGAACGTAACCTGGCCGCCCGCTTCGGCAACAGCGGCAATATCGCCAAAGACGGCAGCCGTCCGGCGCTGGTTATCCCAACCAACGAAGAGTTAGTTATCGCGCAAGACGCCCTCCGTCTAACCGCGTAAATAATGAATCCCAACTCCGTCAGCTTAGGCTGACGGAGTTGTTTTTGACCAACGAGCAACCGTAAAGAGGTTTAGCCGTGTCTCGAACAATCATGTTGATCCCTACGGGCACCAGCGTCGGTCTGACTAGCGTCAGCCTGGGTGTCATTCGTTCCATGGAACAAAAAGGCGTGCGCCTGAGCGTGTTCAAACCCATCGCTCAACCCCGCTCCGGCGATCAATCGCCAGACCAGACAACCGCCATTATTCGCGCCAACTCCTCCACCATCAATGCGGCCGAACCGCTGCAAATGGGCCACGTCGAATCTCTGCTGAGCGCCAATCAGCAAGATGAACTGATGGAAGAGATCATCGCCCGCTACCATGAAAACACCCAAGATGCGGAAGTCGTCCTGGTCGAAGGTCTGGTTCCAACCCGCAAACATCAGTTCGCCAACGCGCTGAACTATGAAATCGCCAAAACCTTGAATGCGGAAATCGTCTTCGTCATCGCGCTGGGCAACGACTCGCCGGCGCAATTAAAAGAGCGTATCGAACTGGCCCGCTCCAGCTTCGGCGGCAGCAAGAACAAAAATATCACCGGCGTTATCATCAACAAACTGAACGCGCCGGTGGACGAACTGGGCCGTACCCGCCCCGATCTGTCCGAAATTTTCGACGACTCCACCAAAGCCAACGTGGCGAACGTCGACCCGCGTCAGCTGTTTACCAACAGCCCGCTGCCGGTGCTGGGCGCCATTCCGTGGAATTTCGATCTGATCGCCACCCGCGCCATCGATATGGCCACCCACCTAGGGGCGAATATCATCAACGAAGGCGATATTCAGACGCGCCGCATCAAATCCGTGACGTTCTGCGCGCGCAGCATTCCTCATATGCTGGAGCATTTCCGTCCGGGTTCGCTGCTGGTGACCTCGGCCGACCGTCCTGACGTGCTGGTCGCGGCCTGCCTGGCGGCCATGAACGGCGTGGAGATCGGCGCCCTTCTGCTGACCGGCGGCTATGAAATGGACGCCAGCATCAGCAAGCTGTGCGAACGCGCGTTCCAGACCGGCCTGCCGGTCTTTATGGTTAAGACCAACACCTGGCAGACCTCGCTCAGCCTGCAAAGCTTCAGCCTTGAAGTTCCGCCGAACGACCACCAGCGAGTGGAAAAAGTGCAGGAATACGTCGCCCGCCATATCGATCCGGAGTGGATCGACTCGCTGAGCGCGGCCTCTGAAGGTTCGCGCCGCCTATCGCCGCCGGCGTTCCGTTATCAGTTAACCGAACTGGCGCGCAAAGCCGCCAAGCGCATCGTTCTGCCGGAAGGCGACGAGCCGCGTACCGTCAAGGCCGCGTCTCTCTGCGCCGAACGCGGTATCGCTCACTGCGTGCTGCTGGGCAACCCGGAAGAGATTCAGCGTGTCGCGGCCGCTCAGGGCGTAGAGCTGGGCAAAGGCATAGAGATTGTCGATCCGGAAGCGGTGCGCGAACGCTACGTTCCGCGCCTGGTCGAGCTGCGTAAGAGCAAAGGCATGACCGAGGTCGTTGCCCGTGAACAGTTGGAAGACAACGTCGTTCTCGGCACGCTGATGCTGGAGCAGGGCGAAGTCGACGGGCTGGTTTCCGGCGCGGTGCATACCACGGCGAACACTATCCGTCCGCCGCTGCAGTTGATTAAAACCGCGCCCGGCAGTTCGCTGGTCTCCTCCGTATTCTTCATGCTGCTGCCTGAACAGGTTCTGGTTTACGGCGACTGCGCCATCAACCCGGATCCGACCGCGGAGCAGCTGGCGGAAATCGCCATTCAGTCCGCGGATTCCGCGACCGCTTTCGGCATCGACCCGCGTGTCGCCATGATCTCTTACTCCACCGGCAACTCCGGCGCCGGCAGCGATGTGGAGAAAGTGCGCGAAGCGACCCGTCTGGCGCAGGAAAAACGTCCGGATCTGGTTATCGACGGTCCGCTGCAATATGACGCCGCCGTTATGGCCGACGTCGCGAAATCCAAAGCGCCGAACTCGCCGGTCGCCGGTAAAGCCACCGTGTTCATCTTCCCTGACCTGAACACCGGCAACACCACCTATAAAGCGGTACAGCGTTCAGCCAACCTGGTTTCCATCGGGCCGATGCTGCAAGGCATGCGTAAACCGGTGAACGATCTGTCCCGCGGCGCGCTGGTTGACGATATCGTTTATACCGTTGCGCTAACGGCGATTCAGGCGACCCAGCTTTAATCGCCTCTGCCGCCGCTATACCGATCCCCGCGCAAGCGGGGATTTTTTTATACCACTCCATGTGAAATAGCTTGCCAGGCGTTATCGGTAAGCGGCGAGCCGAATACCACCCGCGCATCGGGATTATTTTGCAATAGGGTGCCGAGTATGCTGGCCTCGTTCTGCTGGCTGTAATCATGGCAGCCCAATAGCAGCTGGTAATTGTTGCGATTAAGCGCCTGTCGCAGCGATTGCATAAACAGCGAACTGGCCTTATCGGCGAGAGAAGGAATCAGCACGGCGACGGTGTTGCTGTACCCCGAAGCCAACGACCCCGCGGCACGGTTTGGTATGTACCCCAGCGCCTCCACCGCCCGCTCTATTTTTTCACGCAGCCTATCCGATACCTGTTTCGGCGTTCTCAGCGCGCGTGAGACGGTCATCATGCCAACGCCGACATAGTTCTCCGCCACGCCACGGTATTTGGATGACATATAGTCCTATTGTAACCGCCGTAAAGATAGCGCATCAAAGGTCTCCGCATCATTAATGAATTACCTTTGCGGCAGGCGTCTATATCATTTCGCAGGGCGTGCGTATGCTGATTGCCGAAATCGTGCCGGCGTTTAAAGGCGTCTCCGACCGGCTGGCGCCCAATGCCAAACCGGCACTTGATTGCCCAATCGTATTTCCCTATGCGCCGAATGCGGTATTGGTCGGTTTTCTTAGCGGCTTCGCCGCGGGCATTATCGGCATGTTCGCGTTGTATCTGCTTAATATGGCGGTGATTATTCCCGGCGGCGGCGAGAGGCGGCGATCTCACTTCTCCAGTTCGATGAATCCGCTATCTTCGGCGCCGCTCTGGCCGTCGCCGCTGACGCTGTTTAGGCGCGCCAGAGGTTTGCCATAGCTTTGTTCGTTGTAACGCGTTAACCATAGCGACAGCGCTTTAAGCGAGTCAGGCGTAAATTCGTCGCAGCGCGCCGTGATCTCCTCCGGCGACAGCCAGCTTACCTCATCGATTTCCGACTCTTGCAAAGCAAACGGCCCATGAGTCACGCAGCTGAACAATCCGCCCCATACCCGGCAGTTGTCCCCTTCGTAATAAAACAAACCATGCTCGGCAAACGGCACGTCGGCGATGCCCAGCTCCTCCTCCGCCTCGCGGCGGGCGGACTCAAGCATATTCTCGCCGCTTTGCACCACGCCGCCCGCCGTTGCGTCCAGCCACCCCGGATAGAAGTCTTTGATTTCAGTCCGGCGCTGAACCAGGATTTTCCCCATACCATCATGCACGACAATATAAGTAGCCCGATGGCGCAGACACTGGGCACGCATCTGCTGACGACTCGATTGGGCGATAACCTCGTTGTTTTCATCGACAATATCAACCCACTCTGTGCCTGCTGACTGACTTTGTTCCGCCATCCTCTGAAACCCTTTAGTTAGTATGGGCGCGTTGCTACGCGCATCTGTTTTGAGTAATCGATTTCCGCTGCCCGCTAAATTAATGCCTAATGGTCACCTGCGCAATAGGCTCGCCGCCCAGCAGCGGAAGAACCTGCAAAGCGCCCTGCTCCAGCATGCCGTAACTGGCGGGATAGCCGCCTTTCGGCAGGCTGGTCGAACCAGGGTTAAAGTAATACAGCTCGCCGCGTTTCTCCGCCACCGGAATATGCGTATGGCCATAAACCAGCACATCGCCGTCATGCAGCGGCGGCGGATTGTCGGGATGATAGAGATGTCCGTGCGTCAGGAAAAGACGCTGGTGCGGCAATAGCACTTGTTGCCAAGGCGCCGTGATCGGGAAGTCAATCAACATCTGATCGACTTCGCTGTCGCAGTTGCCCCGTACCGCGATAATACGTTCCGCGTAGGCATTCAGCCGGGCGGCGACGTCGCCGGGCTGATAGCGCTCCGGCAGCGGGTTCCGGGGGCCGTGATTGAGAAAATCGCCCAGCAGAATCAGCCACCGGGCGCCGCTCTGTTCAAAGATATCCAATACCCGATCCGTGGCGGTCAACGATCCGTGTATATCTGATGCAAACATCAATTTCATCGTTTATACCTTTCTCACTTGAGGTTGCGATTGGGTATAGTTTAACAAAGTTGCGTCTCGGGTCTCACCACCAATTCCGGATAAATCCCCCTCTGCCGAGCTCCGCGCGAAGCGGAAAAACGGCTAGCGCGGCAGCAGCCAGGAAGCCGGCGGCTTAACGCGGCCGTGAAGCGCGGGGTTATCGCTCTCATCCTTAAGCTGCACGCCCGATAGCCGGCGCTGAAAGCTCTGCTCCAGCAGCCAGGCCAGCTTAAACGCCGCCAGGGGGTAATCCAATCCTTCAGGGCGGATATTGGAAATACAGTTGCGCTCAGACTCCAGCCGCCGGGTATTCGGCCCCCAGGTCATATAGACGCTGAGGCTATCCGGCGAAGAAAGCCCCGGCCGCTCGCCGATCAAAATCGCGACCGCTTTCGCCTGCAAGCACTCGCCCGCCTCGTCGCCCAGCGCCACGCGGGACTGGTGCGCCAGAACGACGGGCGCCAACGAGAGCCCTAGCTGGGAAATGTAGGGCAGCAAAGCGTTAATCAGGGGGACGGCCTGCCGGTGTACGGCTTTTGATGATAGGCCGTCGCCCACCACCAGCAGCAAATCCGCGGATTTGCCGGCCGACGCCAGCAGCAACCCCCGGCTGGCGGCGGACAGGCGGCGGCCCAAATCCGGCCGGCAAAGATATTGCTGCCGATTTTCCGCCGCGCTGTGCACGCTGAGCGTTTTCAGCCCGGCCTGCTCCAACTGGCCGGCAAGCGTTTCGCTATCGAATGCCTGGTGAACCGCATCGCGCGCCTGAGCGTGCGCCATGCCGAATTTCAGCAGTTCGCTGGTCGGCATACTGGCGCCGGAGCGCCCCAAAGCGATGCGCGCGGCGGTATACTCGCGCAGCGCTTCCCAGGGATTAGCGTGGATCACCTTGCTCATGCGCTTTTCTCCAGATAGGGTTGATGCTGCAATAACGGGTGCTGGCTGCCGGTATCGCGCAGCCGGCCTCGCGCGTCGATAATGCGCATTTTCTCCAGCCAGGCGCCGAATTCCGGCGCATGCTTCAGCCCCAACAGCTCGCGAATATATAGCGCGTCGTGGAAAGAGGTGCTCTGGTAGTTGAGCATAATATCGTCGGCGCCCGGCACGCCCATCAGGAAAGTCAGTCCGGCATTGGCCAGCAACGTCAACAGCGTATCCATATCATCCTGATCGGCCTCGGCGTGGTTGGTGTAACACACGTCACACCCCAGCGGAACCCCCAACAGCTTGCCGCAGAAATGGTCCTCCAGGCCGGCGCGGATAATCTGTTTGCCGTCATACAGGTATTCAGGACCGATAAAGCCCACCACCGTATTCACCAGCAGCGGAGAAAAGCGCCGGGCCACCGCGTAGGCGCGCGCCTCGCAGGTTTGCTGGTCGACGCCGTGATGCGCATTGGCGGATAGGCTGCTGCCCTGCCCGGTTTCAAAATACATCACGTTATCGCCCAGCGTACCGCGTTTCAGGCTCAACGCCGCCTGATGCGCTTCCTCCAGCGTCGCCAGGTTAAAGCCAAAGCTGGCGTTGGTGGCTTCGGTTCCCGCAATCGACTGGAACACCAGATCGACGGGAGCCCCTCTCTCCATCAGTTGCAGGGTGTTGGTGACATGCGTCAGTACGCAGGACTGGGTCGGAATGTCGAAACGGCCGATCACGTCATCCAGCATATAATTCAGCTTCTCCAGCAGCGGCAGGCTGTCGCTGGCGGGGTTGATGCCGACCACCGCATCGCCGCTGCCGTACAACAGACCGTCCAGCATGCTGGCGGCGATGCCTTTCAAATCGTCAGTCGGATGATTAGGCTGTAGGCGCACACTAATGTGGCCCGGCAGGCCGATGGTGTTGCGAAATTTTGTCGTTACCCGGCATTTTTTGGCCGCCAGGATCAGATCCTGGTTGCGCATGATTTTACTGACCGCCGCCGCCATTTCTGGCGTGACGCCCGGCGCGGCCCGCGCCAGCAGCGCGCTATCCGTGCTTTCGCTTAACAGCCAGTTGCGGAAATCGCCCACCGTCAGATGGGAGATAAGACTGAATGCTTCCCGGTTATGGCTATCGATAATCAGCCGCGTCACCTCGTCCCGCTCATAGGGAATTAACGCCTGCTGCAAAAAAACGCTCAGCGGCAGGTCGGCCAGAGCCATACGCGCAGCCATACGCTCCTCCGCGCTTTCCGCCGCCACGCCGGCCAGCATATCGCCGGAACGCGCGGGGGACGCCTTCGCCATCAGCTCGCGCAAATCATGGAAACGGTAACTGCGGTGACTCAGCGTAGTCTGATACATGCTTTCGCCTCATTCATACTCGGCACGGCCCGCCATCGGGATAACGAGCCGCTTTTATTCGACATTCACCGCTTATTGATAACGGCTGAACGGAGGATGGCGATCCCGCCGAAACAGCCGGCACGTCAATATCGCGGCAACCAGTGAGCGCCCGGCGCTTACTTGGATGTGCTCAGTTGCGGATCAAACTCGGCCGAATCGCGCGCGCCGCTGGTCAAACGGAACCATCCGTAGCCTATCAGCATCATGACGGCAAAAATCATCGCCAATAGCGTGTTGTAATAAACCATAGCAGCCAGGCAGATTACCGCCATCACCAGCGCAAAAGCCGGGGCGATCGGATACCAGGGCGCGCGGAACGGGCGATTCAGATTCGGCTCGCTGCGGCGCAGTTTGAAGAGTGAAGCCATGGAGGTGATGTACATTACAATCGCGCCGAATACCGACATGGTAACGATGTTGGCGGTCAGCGGCTGTCCGCCGATGGTTATCAGCGAATCGGAGAAAATGGCGGCGATGCCGACCACCCCGCCGGCCAGAATCGCCCGATGAGGCGTGCGAAAACGCCTATGAATCCGCGCCAGCGGCTTGGGCAGATATCCGGCGCGCGCCAGCGCGAAGATCTGACGCGAATACCCCATGATGATGCCGTGGAACGAGGCGATCAGCCCAAACAGGCCGAGCCATACCAGCATATGCAGCCAGCCGCTGTTGTGGCCGACGATCAGCTTCATGGCCTGAGGCAGCGGGTCGTTGATGTTCGACAGCTGGCGCCAGTCGCCCACGCCGCCGGCGAACAGCATCACCCCAACGGCCAGCAGGGTTAACGTCAGGATGCCGCAGATAAACGCGCGCGGAATGGTGCGCCGGGGATCCTTCGCTTCCTCCGCCGCCATCGCCGCCCCCTCGATCGCCAGGAAGAACCAGATGGCGAACGGGATCGCGGCAAAAATACCGGAGATCGCCAGCGTACTGAATTCATCAGAGCCCGCCCAGCCCAAACGGGTGAAATTGCCCCAATCGAAACCGGGCGCCACCACGCCCATAAACACCAGCAGTTCAAAAATCGCCAACAGCGTCACCAGCAGTTCAAAGGTCGCGGCGATGCCGACGCCAAGAATATTGAGGCCCATAAAGATCAGGTAGGCGCCGACGGCGATCCACTTGGGATCCAGCGATGGAAACTGAACGTTCAGATAGGCGCCGATAGCCATCGAAATAGCCGGTGGAGCAAACACGAATTCAATCAGCGTCGCAAACCCGGCGATAAAGCCCCCGGTGGGACCAAAAGCGCGGTAAGCATAGGCAAAGGGTCCGCCGGCATGGGGGATTGATGTGGTCAATTCAGTAAAGCTGAAGATAAACGCGCAATACATGGCGGCGATCGCCAGCGCGGTAATCAAAAAGCCCAGCGTGCCGGCCTGCGCCCAACCGTAGCTCCAGCCGAAATATTCCCCCGAGATCACCAGACCGACGGCGATTCCCCATAGATGAAAGCTGCCGAGGGTGCGTTTTAACCCCGACTCCGTCTTATTATTTTCCATAATTACCAGCCCCTGGTTTCAATAAAGTATGCAGGGCGTTGCAAAGGCCGTACCAAAAATCAGGATATTGAAATAGCAGAAAGATCTGGCCTAAGAAAGTCCGCTATCGCCGGACGCGCACCGCGCCGAAGCATCGGGTTCCATCATGATGCATTTAATGCGTAATTTGAGAGCATGCACTGCGCTGGGGCATTCGTCCGCCGGAATACCCCGACGCCGGGTAACGATCCATGCCTGTCGCCGACGATACAGCGCGGGTTTATGCCGGCAACCGCCACGGCGCAGACCGGCGGGGAAAATCGCTTGCCCCGCGGCAACGGCGCGGTGGTAAAGCGGGGCTGGGGTAAGGCAAAATAGATAAATCTCGCTATTCTGACGTAGTAAAGCGAACCCGAGGCGCAGCGGCGGCGGCGTATGCGCCTCCGCGACACCCTCACCACGGTAATTGCAAATAAAAAGGGGCGATAAATGCCACACCGTAATACTGATGCCATTATTCGGATAAAAAACCTGCGACTGCGTACCTTCGTTGGGATTAAGGAGGAGGAGATCAACAACAGGCAGGATATCGTCATCAACGTCGAGATCCACTACCCGGCGGAAAAGTCACGCGCCAGCGAGGATATCAATGACGCATTGAATTACCGCACCATCACCAAGAATATTATCCGCCACGTGGAAGAGCACCGCTTTGCCCTGCTGGAAAAATTAACGCAGGATGTGCTTGATATCGCCAGCAATCATGACTGGATCACCTATGCTGAAGTTGAGGTGGACAAATTGTTCGCCCTGCGGTACGCCGACTCCGTATCCATAAGCATGCGCTACTATAAAGGGCTGCGTTAGCCTGTCGGGCGCCGGGAATCGGTAAAACCGGGGTGATGTCCCCAGCGCTTTCAATACGCTGCGAACGAAGAAACCGCGATAAAAATGCAGGTAATAAGCGAGGCCAGAGATGCGATTATTAATTACCGGCGGCACCGGCCTTATCGGGCGCCATTTGATTCAACGATTACTGATACTTTCCCACGATATTACCGTCCTGACCCGCCATCCTGAACGCGCCCGAACGCTGCTGGGCGACGGGGTGGCGTATTGGTCCGCGCTGGACGATAAAACCTCGCTGAACGATTTCGACAGCGTAATTAATCTGGCGGGCGAGCCTATCGCCGACAAGCGCTGGACGGCCGCGCAGAAACAGCGCCTGTGCCAGAGCCGTTGGAAAATTACCGAACGGCTCGCCACACTGATCAACGCCAGCAGCGAACCGCCCGCGGTTTTTATTTCGGGCTCCGCGGTGGGCTACTACGGCGATCAGGGGGCGGCGCTGGTCACCGAAGATGAGACGCCGGCCAACGAGTTCACGCACTATTTGTGCGCGCGCTGGGAAGCGCTGGCGCAGTCCGCCGAAAGCGATAAAACCCGCGTCTGCCTGTTGCGCACCGGCATTGTGCTTTCCGACCAGGGCGGCGCGCTGGCGAAAATGCTGCCGCTGTTTCGTTTAGGGCTGGGGGGGCCGATCGGCTCCGGTAAACAGTACATGCCGTGGATTCATCTCGACGATATGGTGAACGGGATTATTTATCTGCTGGATACCCCGGTTCTCAGCGGGCCGTTTAATATGGTGTCGCCTTACCCGGTACGCAACGAACAGTTTTCCGCCATGCTGGCGGAGGTGCTGCATCGCCCCGGTTTCCTCCGCGCGCCGGTATTCGCCATCAAACTGCTGATGGGAGAAGCCGCGACGCTGGTGCTCGGCGGGCAGCGCGCTATTCCGACCCGGCTGGAAGCCGCCGGTTTCGGCTTTCGCTTCTTCGAGCTGAAAGAAGCGCTGGAAGACGTAACCGGGAGATCCCGCTGACGCGCCGCCGGCCGGGCGGCGGCCCCCATGAAATTATTTCAAAGAACCGGAGAGAAACTGCTGCAGACGAGCGCTCTTCGGGTTGCCGAACAGCTCTCCCGGCGGCCCCTCTTCTTCAATGACCCCTTGATGCAGAAAAATCACGTGGCTGGAAACATGGCGCGCGAACTCCATCTCATGCGTCACCACAACCATGGTTTTCCCCTCCTCCGCCAGTTGCTGCATAATACGCAGCACCTCGCCCACCAGCTCGGGATCCAGCGCGGACGTCGGCTCATCAAACAGCAGCACTTCCGGCTCCATCGCCAGGGCGCGCGCAATCGAGACGCGCTGCTGCTGGCCGCCGGAGAGGTTGGCCGGGTATTTATCCTGCGCGTCGCCGGTGATGCCCACCTTATTCAGATAAAATATCGCACGTTCGCGCGCCTGCGCTTTGCTGAGCCCCAGCACCTGAACCGGCGCCTCCATGACGTTTTCCCGCGCCGTCATAAAGCTCCATAGATTGAAATGCTGAAATACCATCGTCAGACGCGTGCGCAGCAGCCGCAGCTGCTGTTTATCGAAAACCTTTAACTGACCATCGCTATCGCGCACCATGCGGATCTCCTGGTCGTTGACGTAGATGGCTCCCTCGCAGGGTTTTTCCAGAAAATTAATACAGCGCAGCAGCGTACTCTTGCCCGACCCGGACGAGCCGATAATCGAAATCACGTCTCCGGCCCGCGCCCGCAGCGAAATCCCCTGCAAAACCTCGTGCTGGCCATAACGTTTACGCAGTTCCGTCACCATCAGCTTATTATTCGACATAGCTATTATTCCTGCGTTTAGTTGGATGAACCGGGGGAGAGGTGGCGCAGCCAGCGCCGCTCCGCTTTTCTGAACAGCCCGATTAGCGCAAAGGAGATCGTCAGATAGATCAGCGCGGCGATGCCAAAGGCGTAAAACGGCTGATAGGTCGACGCATTGATATCGCGGGCGATTTTCAGAATGTCCGGTACGGTGACGGTAAAGGCCAGCGTCGTGGAATGCAGCATCAGAATCACTTCATTGCTGTAGGCCGGCAGCGCAATGCGCAGAGCGCCCGGCAGAATAATGCAGCGATACTGTTTAAAGCGGGAGAAGCCGTAGGCCCGGGCGGCCTCAATTTCACCGTAAGGCAGCGCGCGAATCGCGCCGGCGAAAATTTCCGTGGTATAGGCGCAGGTATTCAGCGCCAGCGCCAGCACGGCGCAATTCAAGCCGCTGCGGAAAAACGCGTTCAGCAGATCGGTTCCCCGCACGATTTCCAGGCTGTAAACGCCGGAGTAGAAAACCAGTAGCTGCACATAGAGCGGCGTGCCGCGAAAGACGTAGGTAAACGCCCAAACCGGCAGGCTGAAGCGGCGCCGGGGCGAGACGCGGGCCACCGCCAGCGGCAGCGCCAGCGCGCCGCCGATCGTCACGGAGGCGATCAGCAGCCACAGCGTCATCGCCAGGCCGGTCAGACGGTAGCCGTCGCTCCACAGCAGCGGCTGCCAATATTGTTGCAGGATCTCACTCATAATTGATTTTTTTTACTCCTGCGGAATAGCGTTTTTCCAGCCACCACAAAACCCCGTTGGAGACGGTGGTGAAGATCAGATACATCCCCCCGGCGACCAGCGCGAAATAGAAGGGTTCGCGCGCCCCTTTGCCCGCCAGCTGCGTGGCCTTAATCACATCATTCAGGCCGAGCAACGACACTAACGCCGTCGCTTTCAAGATGACCTGCCAGTTATTGCCGATGCCGGGTAAGGCAAAGCGCATCATTGCGGGAAACATAATCCGGCGGAACACTTTCATCGGCGTAAAACCGAAAGCGACGGCGGCCTCAATCTGGCCGCGGGATACCGCCAGATAGGCGCCGCGAAAGGTTTCGGTAAAATAGGCGCCGTAGATAAAGCCCAGCGTGATGATGCCCGCGGTCAGCGGATCGATATCGATTTGCCTGAAGCCCAGCGCCTCGGTCACATTATTGAGCGTGATTTGCAGGCCATAAAAAATCAGCAGCATCAGCACCAGATCGGGTACGCCGCGAATCAGCGTGGTATAGCAGGAAAAACCGCCGGACAATAATCGATTGGCGGACAGCTTCGCGCCGGCCCCAATCAAGCCGATGATCAACGCCAGAATCAGCGAACTCACCGCCAGCTCCAGCGTCATCGCCGCGCCATCCAGAATCAATTGGGAATAGCCGTAGAACATCGCTTATTTCCGCTTAAAGTGGAACAGAGGTTAATCGCCAATCGGCACGCTTCGGCGCCTATTTTCACCGCGCTTGCCGCGCCAGCGGCTGCCCAAACCGCGCCAAACGGCGGGGAGCAAGATGGTGCGCTCCCCGCCGGAATAGGCGGTTAGCCGCCGTAGACGTCGAAATCGAAATATTTCTTCGCCAGGGAGTCATAGGTGCCGTCGGCGCGCATGGCGGCGAATGCCTTATCCAGCGCGGCCTTCAGCGCCGTATCCTCTTTACGCAACCCCATACCGGTGCCTACGCCGAAATACTTATCGTCTTTCACCGACGCCCCGGCGAATTCGTAGTCTTTGCCCACATCCAGCTTCAGAAAGCCTTCGCTGCCCGCGACTTCATCCTGGAATGCGGCGTCGATACGGCCGGCGCTCAAATCGTCATAAACCAGATCCTGGTTCTGGTAGGCGACGATATCAACGCCCTTCGGCTGCCAGTATGCATTGGCGTAGGACTCTTGCGTGGTGCCCTGCAGCACCCCGACGCGTTTGCCGGCCAGGGATGCCAGCGTCGGCTGAATGCCGGAGCCCTTCTTCGCAATCAGACGCGCGTTGGCCGCGTAAAGTTTGTCGGTAAAGGCGATCTCCTGCTGGCGCTTTTCGGTGATGGAGAGCGAAGAGATAATGGCGTCGATTTTTTTCGCTTTCAGCGACGGGATGAGCGCATCGAAATCGCTTTCGACAAAGGTACAGTTAGCCGCAATACGTTTGCATAACTCTTTCGCCAGATCGATATCAAACCCGACCAGCTCGCCGCCGGCGTTTTTAGATTCAAACGGCGCATAGGTGGGATCGGTGCCCAGCTTAAGATTTTTGGGAATATCGGCCATGGCGCTTCCTGCGGCCAAAATCAGTGCGAGCGGCAAAGCTTTTATCAGTTTTTTCATATCGCTACCTTTACCAATGAGTGATTGAAGGTCAAAGATCGTTCGTCGACGGCCAAATCCTTGCAGTTTTCATGCCACAATAAGAAATCCGCATTAACCAAAGGGTATAACGCCGACGGCGGCAGAGAAACATAACTAATTGATAATTAAAATATTAGAGCATTTACTTCGGAAAAAGGGCAAAAAGCGGCGCGTAAACCAATAAAGGGAGTCGCTGGCTGGCGCCATAAAGGAGCAACGGCGGAATGGAATAGTGCAATGGCATAAAAAAGCCCCAAAAAGGGGCGAAAGGCGTTGCCTGGGCGTCACGGCGCGTAACACGCCCGGCGTTTACGCGCCCTGCCAGCGCGTGAAAAGATCTGCGGGCAGCCTGATATCAAACTGATCGAGAACGCGATTTACCGTTTGATCGACGATATCCTCTACGCTTTGCGGACGGTGATAGAAAGCAGGTGCCGGAGGCATAATAACCGCGCCCAACTCCACCACCGCGGTCATCATACGCAAATGCCCCAGATGAAGCGGCGTTTCACGCACGCAGAGCACCAGGGGGCGGCGCTCTTTCAGCACCACGTCGGCGGCGCGCGTCAGCAGATTGTCGCTGTAGCTGTGGGCAATCCCCGACAGGGTTTTGATCGAACAGGGTAAAATCGCCATGCCGTCGGTTCTAAACGAGCCGGAGGAGATGCTGGCGGCGATATCGCGAATGTCATGCGCCACATCAGCCAGCGCCTGAACGTCGCGTAGGCTGAAATCCGTTTCCAAGGCCAGCGTCTGCCGCGCCGCCTGACTGATAATCAGATGAGTTTCCACCTCGTCAATCGCCTGCAAAACCTGTAACAGGCGAACGCCATAAATCACCCCGCTGGCGCCGGAAATACCTACAATAAGTCGCTTCATCAATAGTGCCTCTGACCGCTCGCGCCAGATGGTTAACGCGGATGCATAATTTACACGGATCGTCTATCTGCGCAGACTTTGCCGCATTGATTACCGATAAGCAAGAATAAGAAAAGGGAGAACGCATCACCGTTCTCCCTTTTGCTTCAATCATCTCTCAGCGCGGCATCGCGGGCGGACAGCTGAAGATTCAGCGCTTAGCCTTCGTTATGCAGTTCCAGATCTTCCACTTCATTCTGGCTACGCAGCGCTTTCGCATCGTCGTTGCGCAGCACTTCCAGGTAGTCCAGATAGCGCTGATCGACGTCTTTGGTCACGTAAACGCCGTTGAATACCGAACATTCAAACTGGGTGATATCCGGGTTATCTTCGCGCGCGGCGGCGATCAGATCGTCCAGATCCTGGAAGATAAGCGCGTCCGCGCCGATAAGCTGACAGATCTCATCCACTTCGCGCCCGTGGGCGATCAGCTCATTCGCGCTCGGCATATCGATGCCATACACGTTGGGAAAACGAATTTCCGGCGCGGCCGAAGCCAGATAGACGCGTTTCGCCCCCGCCTCGCGCGCCATTTCGACGATCTGCTCGGACGTGGTGCCGCGCACGATGGAGTCATCGACCAGCAGAACGTTTTTATCGCGGAACTCGGCGCGGTTGGCGTTCAGCTTGCGGCGTACCGATTTACGGCGCGCCTGCTGTCCCGGCATGATAAAGGTACGGCCTACGTAGCGGTTTTTCACGAATCCCTGACGATACGGCTTGTTGATGATACGCGCGATCTCCAGCGCGATATCGCAAGAGGTCTCGGGGATGGGGATCACCACGTCGATATCCAGATCTTCCCATTGACGGGCGATCTTCTCGCCTAACTTCTGCCCCATGCGCACCCGGGCGCTGTAAACGGAAATTTTATCGATGAACGAATCGGGACGGGCAAAGTAAACGTATTCGAACAGGCAAGGATTGCTTTTCGGGTTCTCGGCGCACTGGCAGGTAAACAGCTGCCCTTTTTCCGTGATGTAAATCGCCTCTCCCGGCGCGACATCACGCAGGAATTCAAAGCCCAGCGTATCCAGCGCGACGCTTTCCGACGCCACCATATATTCGCTGCGGCCGTCTTCCAGATCGCGTTTACCGATAACCAGCGGCCGAATGCCGTTTGGATCGCGGAAAGCCACCATGCCGTGGCCGATAATCATGCTTACGCAGGCATAGGCGCCGCGAATCTGCTGATGCGTCGCCGCCACCGCAGCAAAAATATTATCGGCTTCCAGCGGATAGTGCTGGAAACGGTCCAGCTCTCTGGCGAAAATATTCAGCAGTATTTCAGAATCCGACGTGGTGTTCACATGACGGCGACCCTGCTCAAACAGCTTTTTACGCAGTTCGTGCGCGTTGGTCAGGTTGCCGTTATGCGCCAGCGTGATGCCGAACGGCGAGTTAACGTAGAAAGGCTGCGCTTCCGAAGCGCTGGAGCTGCCCGCGGTGGGATAGCGCACGTGCCCGATGCCCATGTTGCCCTGTAGGCGTTGCATGTGCCGCGCTTCAAACACATCCTTCACCAGGCCGTTGGCCTTGCGCAGGCGAAAACAATTTAAGGCATCGATGGTGATGATGCCCGCGGCATCCTGCCCACGGTGCTGCAACACCGTTAACGCGTCATAAATCGACTGGTTGACCGGCGTAAAACCGGCGATACCGACAATACCGCACATGGTGTCTTTTCCTCATCAGCGCTGCCGCGGCTATAGATGCTGCGGCAAGAAACTTGACGTGCTTTGCAGGTAGTCAAAAAACCACCTGATAATGTAACTGAACTGCGGAATTAACTGGGACTGTTTCCAGTCAGCACTCTGTGAAAAACCGGTGAAGGTATCCAGAAAGAATAGCAGCGCAGAAACGATCAGCACACCGCGCAACGCACCGAAACAAATGCCCAATACGCGGTCGGTGCCAGAGAGTCCGGTGCGTTCAACCAGCGAACCGATCGCATAGTTGACGATAGCACCCACAATCAATGTCGCAATAAACAGAATGGCGATGGCAATGCCATTACGTACCAGTTCGTCATCAAAACGGGTGAAATACACCGCGAGGTAAACATAGTAGTGACTGGCGATAAAAAATGCACATCCCCAGGTTACCAGCGACAACGCTTCACGTACGAACCCCCGGATCAGGCTAACCAACGCCGAGAATCCGATGATGCCAATAATGACGTAATCAACCCAAATCATGAGTCATCCTAATAATGAACGATGTCAACCGTCAGGTCGCCACGTCATCCTGTTCGCGGCGCATTCTAACAGAAAAAGAAAACGTTTGCGTAGCGTATTTCCGCCGATTTGATTAATCGGAAATCAAACAAAAAACGCCGTTCGGCGCGTCAATCCCTTAGCGCACGCTATACGATTTTACCTGACCGCTCAGCCCGCTGATCTGATGAAGTTCCGCCAGCGAAGACTGTAATTTCTGCCTTGACGCATCCGGGCCGACATAAATTCGGGTAATCTGCCCCGGAACCGGGGTCGCCGGCTGGGTATACGCCCGGTAGCCGGAGAGCCGAAGCTTGGCGACGATCTCGTTAACCTTGTCCGCGTTTTTCAGCGCGCCGAGCTGTACGACGTAAGCCTGTCCGGCCGGCGCCTGTTCCGCGGGTTTGGCTTCCGGCTTAACTTCCGGTTTCGTCTCGGGTTTGGCTTCCGGTTTCGGCTCAGGCTTCGGTTCCGGCTTGGGCTTCACCTCGGGTTTAGGCTGCGGTTTTACCTCAGCGGGTTTCTTCACCGGCCGTTCGGCGGCGGCGGGCGGCGCACTGGTCGCGGGAGGCGCGCTCTCCGCTTTAACGTCGGCGGCGCTATTTTCCGTATCGCTCTCAGCCTCATTGCCCTTGATCGCCGCCTCGGCGCCTTCCGGCGGCTGACTGGGCAGCGATTGCGTCAGAGCGGGCAGCGAATCCATTTCGTTGCTCTCATCGGATGAGGGAACCAGCGGGATCGCCGCGAACTTGTCTTCATAGTGCTTCTTCTTGCCGTCCAACAACCCCGGCAATACGATGACGCCCAGCGCGACCAGAATGATGGTGCCCACCAGCCGATTCTGAAATTTACTCGCCATACGAACTCTCCTCATCCAGCGCTTCCATAACGTGCGCTACCGTATGAAAAGATCCACAGACAATAACGATATCCTCTTTTGCCGACGCCGCCATCGCCTGCCGCCAGGCGGCGGCCACGTCGGAACATTGCCGGCAATCGTCCAGATGTTCTGCCAATTGCCGCGCCGTCGCCCCGCGCGGGCCTTCCAGCGGAGCGCAGTACCACTCGTCGACCTGCGGTTTTAAATGCTCCAGCGTGCCGCCGATATCTTTATCCGCCAGCATGCCCACCACCGCGCGGACTTTTCCGCTCTTCGGCAGCGCGGCAAGCCGCCGCGCCAAATAAGCGGCGGCGTGGGGATTATGGGCGACATCCAGTATCAGCAGCGGATGCTCGCCGACGATCTGGAAACGTCCCGGCAACGCCGCCGCGCGCAACCCCTGACGAATCGCCTCTTCATTTACGTTCAAAGGCGAGGAATGCAACGCGGCTAATGCCGTCGCCGCATTGGCTAACGGCACGTTCGGCAGCGGCAGCCCCGATAATTCGCGCTGTTTATTCTGCCAGCTCCAGGCGTCGCGCTGAATGGAAAAGTCCCAGTCGCGGCCGCGTCGTAGTAACAGCGCGCCCTTTTCTTCGGCGACCTGCGCGATCGACGCCGGCATATCGGGTTCGCCGACCACCGCCGGCCGCCCCTGACGGAACACCCCGGCTTTCTCTCTGCCGATAGACTCCCTGTCGCCGCCCAACCAATCGGTATGGTCCAGCGCGATGCTGGTCACCGCGGCGACATCCGCATCGACGATATTGGTCGCGTCAAGGCGTCCGCCCAAACCGACCTCCAGAATCGCCACGTCCAGTTCGGCCTGCTTAAACATCTGCAATGCGGCCAGGGTGCCGAACTCGAAGTAGGTCAGCGAAACCGCCCCTCTTCCGGCTTCGATATGCGCAAACGCCTGGCAATGCGTCGATTCAGGCAGCTCTTTCCCCTGAATCCTTACCCGCTCGGTATAGCGCAGCAAGTGCGGGGAGCTGTACACGCCGACCCGCAGCCCGGCGGCCAGCAGTATCGACTCCAGCGTACGGCAGGTCGTGCCCTTGCCGTTGGTTCCCGCGACGGTAAAAACCACCCCGGCGGGCTGTAATAATTGGAGATTCTCGGCGACCTGCTTGACGCGCGCCAGTCCCAAATCGATGGGCTGACCGTGCAGGTGCTCAAGATAATGAAGCCACGTGGCCAAAGGCGACGTGGCTTGGGGTATTTGAAGATTATCCATGAGTCCCGTTCACTGGCTTACGGTTCATTTATACAGGAAGCATAACGTCCGCTCGGATCGCCGCTTCCTGTTCATTCTTTCGACTATGCGTCGTCCTGCGATTCGGCGGCGGCATCCTGATGGTGTTCCGCCACTTCGTCGCTCGGCTCCGGATAGTTGGTCAACTTGGCGAGGATAGACGCCAGTTTATAACGCATTTCCGGGCGGCGGACGATCATATCGATAGCGCCCTTTTCAATCAGAAATTCGCTGCGCTGGAAGCCCGGCGGCAATTTTTCGCGCACCGTCTGTTCGATAACCCGCGGCCCGGCAAAGCCGATCAGCGCTTTGGGTTCGGCGATATTCAGATCGCCCAGCATCGCCAGGCTGGCGGACACGCCGCCCATGGTCGGGTCGGTAAGCACCGAGATATACGGCAGGCCGCGATCGCGCATTTTCGCCAACGCCGCGCTGGTTTTCGCCATCTGCATCAACGACATCAGCGCTTCCTGCATCCGCGCTCCGCCGCTGGCGGAGAAACAGACCAGCGGGCAACCGTCTTCCAGCGCCTGCTCAACGGCGCGCACGAAACGCGCGCCGACCACCGAAGCCATCGAACCGCCCATAAAGGCGAACTCAAACGACGCCGCAACGATCGGCATACCGTATAGGGTGCCCTTCATCACCACCAGCGCATCTTTCTCATTGGATTGCTTTTGCGCGGCAACCAAGCGATCTTTATATTTTTTCGAATCCCGGAATTTCAGGATATCTTTCGGTTCCAGCTCGCTGCCTAACTCCACCGTCCCTTCTTTATCCAGGAAAGATTGTAGACGGGCGCGCGCGGAGAGGCGCATGTGGTGATCGCACTTAGGGCAAACTTCCAGATTACGCTCCAGCTCCGCGCGATAAAGAACCTGCCCGCAACTATCACATTTCGTCCAAACGCCTTCAGGAATATTCGCTTTACGGGTCGGCGTGATATTGCTTTTGTTAAGAATTCGTTCAATCCAGCTCATTGATAACCTTTCTGCTTGAACCTGGCACACGCCAGTCCACTGTTCATGCGCTACTTTTCCCTGACGACGCGCCGATGAAAAGACGGCTGAGGCGCGCGTTGATTGCGGCATCGATATCGGCGCCAGGGATTGCTCCAGGAACAGACCATAAATGCTGCCCATTAAACCATAACGTTCCGGCGCTGTGGATAAAAAACTGGTAAAACCGGATGTTAAAGTTTATTTCATTTACTTTACATTCTTGCGCGCCGCCGCTCTTCTGTGGCGGATGATTTCAATCACGCCGGGCAGAATAGAGACGAAAATAATCGCGACAATCAGTAACTTCAGGTTTTGCTGCACCACCGGCAAATCGCCGAACAGGTAGCCCGCATAGGAAAACAGCAGTACCCACAGCAGGGCGCCGGCGACGTTATAAGCGGCGAAATGCCGGTAGCTCATGTGCCCCATACCTGCGACAAACGGCGCGAATGTTCTCACAATAGGAACGAAGCGTGCCAGAATTATTGTCTTACCGCCGTGACGCGCATAAAACTGATGCGTTTTATCCAGGTAGCTGCGGCGGAAAATTTTTGACTGCGGATTGCTGAACAGCTTTTCGCCGAACAGCCGGCCGATGGTGTAATTCACCGCATCGCCCAGGATCGCCGCGACGGTCATCAGGAAGACCATCATATGAACGTCCAGCTCGTTCGACGGCAAAGCGGCCAGGGCGCCCGCGACAAACAGCAAAGAGTCGCCCGGTAAAAAAGGCGTCACCACCAGCCCGGTTTCACAGAACAAAATCAGAAACAGTATGGCGTAAATCCAGACGCCGTATTGCGCAACCAGTTCAGCCAGGTGAACGTCGATATGCAGGATAAAATCGATAATAAACCGTATGAATTCCATTAAAACATCTCTTTCTTGGCTAATATCGTTCACTTAAGCCGGTTTTTAGGGGAAACACCGGGGGAGCTTCCCATAGGGATGCCTCACCCCGGTGGTCGCCCCGCGTATCTCGGCGCTTAAACGATCGGCATTGCTTTCTTGGCGCCGTTTGCCTCCGAGCGGCCGTTTAGGCGCTTGGAAAAGCGTCACTCACAAACCGATTATGCAATAACGTATATTTTATACCCGCCATACTTCAAGTGGCATGCGCGTTGGCTTTTCTGCGATTCGAATTATTTAGGGTATATAAATCAATTTGTTAAAACTAATCATTTAAAAACAGCGGCCCCATCGCCGGTCGCGGCAGCGCAAAACGCGCGGGATAATCCACCGCGACCAGATACAACCCTTCGGCTCTGGCCGTCGCCGCCGCCAACGTACGATCTTTGGCCGCCAGCAGCTGCGCAATCCAGGTTTCCGGCTGATTGCCGCATCCCACTTCCATCAGGCTGCCGACGATATTGCGCACCATATGGTGAACGAACGCATTGGCTTTGATATCTACCACGATATAAGCGCCATGACGCGTAACCTTTAAATGATTTACATTACGCCAGGGGCTGCGGGACTGACACTGAACGGCGCGAAACGAGGTGAAATCATTCTCGCCCAGCAGGCATTGACCGGCGCGCTCCATCCGCTCCGCGTCCAGCGGGTGATAATAGTGCGTGACCCCATGGGCCAACACCGCGGGGCGGTAGCGATGATTATAGATGACATAGCGATAACGGCGCGCCGTGGCGCTGAAGCGTGCGTGGAAATCGTCGTCAACCGTTTTTACCCAGCGCACCGCGATATCCGCCGGCAAGTTGGCGTTAACGCCCATCGTCCAGGCGGCGTCTTTGCGCCGCGCCTGAGTGGTGAAATGCACCACCTGTCCGGTCGCATGCACGCCGGCGTCGGTACGGCCGGCGCAAAAGACGCCGATCGGCTCATTGGCGACGCTGCTTAACGCCTTTTCAAGACAGGCCTGAACGCTGCCGACCTCGGCCTGCCGCTGCCAGCCATAATAGCGGCTGCCGTCATACTCAATTCCCAGCGCGATTTTCAGCGCGGCGCTTTCCGCCGCCCGAGTCGATTCAGACATTACCCCAAATACTCCCGCACCAGACACTCCGCCGTTTCCACCGCCATCAGCGCGCCGCCGAAACGAACATTGTCCGCGACAGACCAGAACTGCAACAGCTCGGGAATACCGTAGTCATTACGCAGGCAGCCGACGCTTAGCCGCACATTGCCGGAGGCGTCCTCAACCTGCGTGGGATAGTCCTGCTCGTCGCTGACCTGCACGTCGTCGGCGCGCAGCAGTTCATCGCGCGCCTCCTCCGCGGAGAGCGGACGCAAAGACTCAAGGTGAACCACCTGGGCATGGCCGTAGAAAACCGGCGACTGAATACAGGAAACGGAAAGCGGCAAACCTTCGTCCTGCAGCACTTTGCGCGTCTGCTCCACCAGACGACGCTCCTCGCGCACGCTGCCCTCGTTATCCGGCAACAGCGGCAGCAGATTGAACGCCAGCTGTTTGGGAAACACGCCCGCTTCGGGCGGAATGCCGTTCAGCAGGCGCGCGCTTTGTCCGGCCAGATCATCCACCGCCGCCTTGCCGCGGGCGGAAACCGACAGCATCGTCGTCACATGCAAACGGGACAGGCCGGCCGCATCCGTCAAGGGTTTTATCGCCCTCAGCAGTTGGCTGGTCAGGCTATCCGCCACCGCCACGATATTGCGGTTCCGGTAATCCGCCAGCGTATGGGCGTTAACCCCCGGCACCACCAGCGGAACATCCGGCTCCAGCGCAAACAGACCGCTGCTGTCGATAACCAAACACCCGGCGTCGCCCGCCTCTTCGGCATAACGCGCGCTGGCGTCCTGACCGGCGACGAAAAACGCCAGCTGCGCCTGAGACCAGTCAAAATCGGCGGCATCCTGCACCGGACAAGACCTGCCGTTAAAACGGATAGTTTCACCCACGCTGCGTTCGCTGGCCAGCGGATACAACTCTCCCACCGGGAATTCGCGCTCCTGCAATAGCTCCAGCAATGCCGAACCCACCGCCCCCGTTGCGCCCAGCAGAGCAATATTCCAGCCGTCGGACATGTGATTTTCTCTCCAAACTGATGAATGAAACATCCAGGGGCGATAAGCCTATCGCCCGTAAAACCGATATCATAAAAATAGATGCGGATTAACGCCCAGGCGCCACGGAGGCATTGAACCCCAGCTTATTCAGACAATCCGCGCTGTCGCTGTCGGCGCAGATAACGTGAAGTGACGACCATTCGCGGCGTTCCTGATAATTTTTACGCAGGCGATCAAACCCGCCCTCCTGATGCGCCGCATGGCGCAGCAGGGCGTCGTCCCGGCGGACATCATACACCAAATGCGTCAGACGCTTGAACAACGCTTCATTTAACGGCGAGGTCAGCGCCACTTCGGCGACCTCCGGTTTGGGCAGCAGGGACGATAACGCCACCTGTTGAGGATTGCCGATAAACCGGCTCCAGGCTTCAAACACCTGCGTGGTGCCGCGGGCTTTTCCTTCCAGCGTATAGCCGGCGATATGCGCCGTGCCGATATCGACCAGCGCCAGCAGATCCGCCGATAGCGCCGGCTCCGGCTCCCAGACATCAAGGACGACGCTGAATTTTTTTCCCCGGTTTAATACCGCCAGCAAGGCGGCGTTATCCACCACCGGCCCGCGGCAGGCGTTTATCAGGATCCGGCCCGCGGCGAACCGGCTCAGCACGGACGCATCGACCAGATGGTGAGTCTTGTAGGGGCCGTCAAGGTATAGCGGCGTATGCAGCGTCAGGATATCGGCGTCTCTGACCAGTTCGTCGAACGGCCGGAAGTCCTCATCGTCCCCCCGTTCCGCCCGCGGCGGATCGCACAGCAATGTTTTGACGCCCCAGGCTTTAAGACGCGCGTTCAGCCGCCCGCCCACATTGCCGACGCCGACGATGCCGACGGTTTTATCGCGCAGCTGGAATCCGTCGCGTTCGGCAAGCATCAGCAGGGAAGAAAAAACATATTCGACGACGGCGATGGCGTTACAGCCCGGCGCCGCCGCAAAGCGGATACCGTTGGCGTCGAGCCAGTTCTGGTCAACATGGTCGGTGCCGGCCGTGGCGCTGCCGACAAACTTCACGTCGCTGCCGGCCAGCAGCGCGGCGTTCACCTTGGTCACCGAACGCACCATCAGCGCGGCGGCGCCGTGCAGCGCCTCACGCGGCAGCGGCCGTCCGGGCACCGCCTGAACTTCGCCCAGCCGGCTAAATAGCTCGCGCGCGTACGGCATGTTTTCATCAACCAGAATTTTCATCGTTTTCCCCGATAGCCAGTGGCCCTGAACAAATTAGGGGGCATATTTTGCCACTGAATGACGAGGAAGCCCAACGCTTTGGCTGCGGCGAACGCCTTCGACGCGTCGATGAGGCAGGCGCCTAATGCCGGCGCAGCGCTCCGCCCTTCGACCATATGCGGCGCTGCGCCCGGATCAGGCTTATGAAGCCGATAATTT
Organism: Brenneria populi; assembly: GCF_036016195.1. Lineage (NCBI taxonomy): Bacteria > Pseudomonadati > Pseudomonadota > Gammaproteobacteria > Enterobacterales > Pectobacteriaceae > Brenneria > Brenneria populi. Next base: position 170,502 of record NZ_JAYWTM010000011.1, read on the forward strand.
TTGCGTTCGCGTTACATCAGTAACCGGCCGCCAGCCCGTCGCCGCGCGGATCGGTGGCGCCCAGCATCAGACGGTTTTTCGGCGTAATTAATATCGCGCCGGCGTGCCCCATGGTGTCGGTATAGGGTGCGACGATCTTCACCGGATGACCGCGCCGTTTTAACTCGTCAGCCGCCGCCATGCCGACCCGGCTCTCTATTTTCAGGTCGTTGGATGAGGCGCCCCAGGTGCGGCCGTGCAGCCAGCGCGGCGCATTCAGCGCATCCTGCGGCGTCATGCCGAAATCCACGATGCGGGTCACGATGGCGGCCTGCGTCTGCGGCTGTCCTTCCCCTCCCATCGTGCCATAGACCAGATACGGCCGTCCGTCCTTCATCAACATCGCCGGATTCAGGGTATGAAAGGTGCGCTTATTCGGCTCCAGATGATTCACGTTGGCCGGGTCGAGCGAGAAGAAGCTCCCGCGGTTTTGCAGCAAAATGCCGGTGTCTTTGGCGACGATACCGGATCCGAAATCGTGATAAATACTCTGAATCAGCGACACCGCGTTGCCTTCGGCATCCACGACGCCGAACCAGACGGTATCGCCTTTGGGATCCAGCGGCGTCAAATCGGCGCGCGCCTTTTTCATATCGATACGCGCGGCCTGCTCCTGCCCGTGCCGCGGCGACAGCAGTTTATCCAGCGGAATATCGTTGAAGTCGGGATCGGTCAGATAACGATCGCGATCGACGAACGCTTCCTTCGTCGCTTCAATCAGCAGGTGGTAATAATCCGGGCTGCCCTCGCCCAGCGCTTTCACATCGAAGTTATTCAGCACGTTAAGAATTTCCAGCGACGCCATCCCCTGCGTATTCGGCGGCAGGTTATAGGCCGTGTAGCCGCGGTAATTTACGTGAATCGGCGTTACCCAGGTTGCTTTGTGTTTGGCGAAATCATTCCGCGTCAGCACGCCGCCGTGAGCCTGAAGATCGGCGACGATCTTATCCGCCAGCTCCCCCTGATAGAACGCGCGCGCCCCTTGCGCCCCCAGGGTACGCAGTGATGCCGCCAGATCCGGCTGTTTGAGCGTTTCCCCCACCTCATATGCCTTGCCGCCGTCTTTCAGGAACACTTTCTTGAATTCGGGAAAACGTTGCAGGGCGCGAAATGTTTTGTCCGCGGCGTCGATGTTTACCGTAGACCAGTAGTTCAGGCTGGCGCTAACGGCAAACCCGTTTTCCGCATAGTCGACGGCATAAGAGAGCAGAGACGACCACGGCAGCGAGCGTCCCATGCTGGCCGCGGCGTAACGATACGCCTCATCCCAGCCCGATACCGCGCCGGGGACGGTATTGGCGGCCAGATAGCCGCGCGCCGGGATCTTATCCAGCCCTTTCTGTTTATAAAAATCGATCGTCGCCCGCTCCCCTGCGCGCCCGCTGGCGTTGAGGCCGCGCAGCTCACCGGTTTTCGCGTTGTAGATCAGCCAGAAGTTGTCGCCGCCGATGGTGTTCATCTGCGGATAGACCACGGCCAGCGTGGATGCCACGGCGATTGCCGCATCCACCGCGTTGCCGCCTTTGCGCAGGACGTCGACCCCGGACTGCGTCGCCAGATAGTTCGGCGAAGTCACCATTCCCTGCGTGGTCATGGGATTGAGGCAGCGCGACGGCGTGTCGCAATACTTCCCGGTCTTCGGCGGGATATCAAGCGCATGCGCATAGCCGCCAAACAGCAGCGAACCCGCCAGCAGCGGCATAAAATAACGTCGATTAAAAGGCATCGTTTCTCCTCGGATAATGTATCGGCACCGGTTCATCGTTCGATAAACGGAGGGTAGGTTTGTCAACAATCTGATTTTTGTTGCTATTTTTTACATTAAGCACATTTCATGCCAGCCATAGGCCGGCGGGGGAAACGGGAGATTCAGGCAGCGCAGCGTTACGCGTCGGGGTGATATAACCGACTTATCTCTCAGATGATTTTATGCCGATAGCCGTAAGGGATGAGCGTAGAAAGCCGAGGAACGCACCGTATTGGTGCGGCACGGCGGCCGATGCATGGCAGTTTTGTGCGTGACTATCGGATGACGGCCGCGCTTGCTATTATCGTCCCGAAGATGACGTCGCCGGCACCGGGCCAGGCGCTGATAAGAGCGGTGAGGAAAATCGATATGCAACCGGTAAACGGTCCAGGCGCCCCGCTGCCGGGCGAACGCGCCGTCGGCACGACGACGTCGGCGGCGCCCGTCGCGACGGCCGGCGACGGAGGCGATCCGCCGCTGACGCCGGCGCAGCGCGCGACGCTTGAAAACCTGATCGTTAAAATCGCGGCGCTCAGCACGTTAAAAGCCGCCGATATCTGGAACGGCGTGAAACAGCGGCTGGGGCTGACGGAGAACGCCGAGCTGAGCTCGCGCCACTATCAGCCCGCGGAGCAACTGCTGCAAACACAATTAACCGCGGCACAAAAACCTGACGATAGCGGCCGTCAGCAGTTGATGCAGCGCTTAACGGCGATGCTGCCCGAGGGCGATAACCGTCAGGCGGTGAGCGACTTTATCCGCCGCCAGTTCGGCCATACCGTTCTGAGCTCGCTCGATAATACCCAGCTGCAACAGGTGGTGGCGTTATTGCAACACGGGCGAGCCCCGCAGTCGACGGCCAACGCCGCGGCCGCCCAGCCGCAGCCGGCGGCCAGCGCGCCCGAACGCCCGCTTCTGCCCGCCGAGCGCGATGGCCTGAATCAGCTGATCGTCCGGCTGGCCGCTCAGAGCGGCGAGCCCGCCGCCAAAATCTGGGCGTCGCTGATGACGATGCAGAATTTAACCGCGGGCGACGCCGTGCCGGTGAAAAATCTGCCGCTGCTGACCCAGTTTCTGCAGGCGCAGATCGCGCTGCGGCAGGCGCAAACCTTATCGCCGCCGCCGCAAACGGCGACCACGCCGGCATCCGCCGCGAACGCCGGCGCGCCGAACCCACCTGCCGCAAACGGCGCCGATACGGCCGCCGGCGCATCGGGACGCGCCGCGGCCGCAAGCCTGGCGCTATTGCAGTCGGTCTTGCCGCATCCCATCAGCGCGCCGGAGCGGCAAATGCTGCTGGAGCATATGCAGACCGCCCTTAACGCCGGCGCGCCGGCGCCGCTGACGCCGGCACAGCTTGGCGAGGCGCTCGCCTTTCTGTTCAGTCAGCGCTTACAGCCATCGCAGCCGGCCGGATGGACGGCGCCGCAGCCGCTGTTGAACCCGCTGATCGCCGCGCTGCCGCCCAACTGGCAAGCGCTATGGCAAAAACCGATGCTGACGGTGATTATCGGCATCTGCGTCGCGCTCTTTCTATTGTGGGTGCTCTTTTAGCGCCGGCGGCGGGCAAACGCGATAGATAAACGTTAAAACGCAAAACGCCCCGTCAACATGGTGTTCACGGGGCGCGGAATCATTTCAGCCCGCTGCGCGCGGGCTATCGCCTGATGCTTACAGACGGTTACTTATCGAACTTGCGCATAACCAGCGTGGCGTTGGTGCCGCCGAAGCCGAAGCCGTTCGACATCACCGTCGTCAGCTTGCGCTGCGTCGGCTCGGTGATGATGTTCATCCCCACCGCCTGTTCGTCCAGCGTTTCAACGTTGATGCTCGGCGCGATAAAACCGTGCTCCAGCATCAGCAGCGTATAGATCGCTTCCTGAACGCCGGCCGCGCCCAGCGAGTGGCCGGTCATCGCTTTGGTGGCGGAAATCGCCGGAATATTCTCGCCGAACACTTCGCGAATCGCCCCCAGCTCCTTCACATCGCCGACCGGCGTAGAAGTACCGTGGGTGTTGATGTAGTCGATCGGCGCATCTACGCCCTGCAACGCCATCTTCATGCAGCGCGCCGCGCCTTCTCCCGACGGGGCGACCATATCCGCGCCGTCGGACGTCGCGCCGTAGCCGATGATTTCGCCATAGATGTGCGCGCCGCGCGCCAGCGCGTGTTCCAACTCTTCAACCACCACGATGCCGCCGCCGCCGGCGATAACAAAACCATCGCGATCCGCATCATAGGTACGGGAGGCTTTTTCCGGCGTATCGTTATATTTGGTCGAGAGCGCGCCCATGGCGTCGAACTCGCAGGCCATTTCCCAGCACAGCTCCTCGCCGCCGCCGGCGAATACCACATCCTGTTTACCCAGCTGAATCATTTCCACCGCGTTGCCGATACAGTGCGCGGAGGTCGCGCAGGCGGAGCTGATGGAGTAGTTAACGCCGCGGATTTTGAACGGCGTCGCCAGACAGGCGGAAACGCCGGAAGCCATGGATTTGGTGACCATATAAGGACCCACGCCGCGCAGACCTTTCGCCCGCATGCCGTCGGTGCCCGCGACCTGATTACGCGGAGAGCCGCCGCCGGAGCCCACGATCAGACCGGTGCGATCGTTGGAAACCTGATCGTCGCTCAGGCCGGAATCTTTAATCGCCTGCTCCATAGACAGATAAGCATAAATCGATGCATCACTCATAAAGCGCACAACTTTGCGATCGATGAGGCCTGTGGTGTCCAGTTTGACGTTACCCCAGACGTGACTACGCATGCCGGAATCTTTCAGCTCTTGAGAGAAAGTAATACCCGAGCGGCCTTCCCGCAAAGACGCCAGAACTTCCTGCTGGTTATTACCTATGCTTGATACGATCCCCAGACCTGTAATCACTGCACGTTTCATTCAATACCTCTTCCACTTATATAGTTTGGGATTTCGCATCGCACTTTAGCGTACAGTTGTAAGCTGAACAAGTCCGATCAGCCGAACTTTTACTAAATTTGCGCCTCGACATTCAGCTCGTTAAAATCGCGTCACCGCTTGAATAATGAGTCAGTTGCCGTGAATAACCCCCCTATCCAGCAAGCGACGTTGAGTTGGAACGAACAGGGTACACCTGTATCGCAACAGTTTGATGACGTCTATTTCTCGAATCAGGATGGGCTGGCGGAGACCCGCTATGTTTTTTTAACCGGCAACCGCTTCCCCGAGCGCTTTCTCTCGCACCCGCGCGACAATTGCGTGGTGGCGGAAACCGGCTTCGGCACCGGGCTGAATTTTCTGACGCTGTGGCAGGCCTTCGAAGATTTCCGCGCCCGTTCGCCGCAGGCGCCGCTGCGCCGCCTGCACTTCATCAGCTTCGAGAAGTTTCCGCTGCGCCGGCGCGATCTGGCGGCGGCCCACGCACAGTGGCCCGAACTGGAGAAATATGCGCAGGCGCTGCGTCAACAGTGGCCCCTGCCCTTATCCGGCTGCCACCGTTTGCTATTGGCTCAGGGCAGCGTAACGCTCGATCTCTGGTTCGGCGACGTCAATGCGCTGCTGCCGACGCTGGACGCCTCGATGAACCATAAGGTCGACGCCTGGTTTCTCGACGGTTTCGCCCCGGCGAAAAATCCGGATATGTGGACGGAAAATCTGTTCCGCGCCATGGCGCGCCTCGGCCGCCGGCAAAGCACCTTCGCCACCTTCACCGCCGCCGGATTCGTCCGCCGCGGGCTACAACAGGCCGGCTTTAGCGTCAGTAAAGTCAAAGGATTCGGACGCAAGCGCGAAATGCTGAGCGGCCATCTTCCCGAATTCGTTCCCGCGCCGCGCGCCGCGCCCTGGTATGCCCGTCCGCCCGCCGCCGCCCCTCAGGATATCGCCATTATCGGCGGCGGTATCGCCGGCGTGTTAACCGCGCTGGCGCTGCAAAGACGCGGGGCGTCGGTAACGCTGTACTGCGCCGATGCGCAGCCGGCGCAGGGCGCCTCGGGCAACCGTCAAGGCGCGCTCTATCCTTTATTGAATAGCAAGCACGACGCGCTGGCGCGCTTTTTCGCCGCCGCGTTCGCTTTTGCGCGCCGCCGCTATGACCAACTGGCGGCGCAGGGCGTCGATTTCGAACACCAGTGGTGCGGCGTGAGTCAACTGGCCTATGACGAAAAGAGCGCCCGCAAGATCGCCGGCATTTTGCAGGGAGAGTGGCCGCCGGAGCTGGTTTGCGCCGTCACGGAGCAACAGCTGGCGGCGGCGAGCGGCGTGATCTCAGGCGCCGGCGGCGTCACCTACCCCGCGGGCGGCTGGCTCTGCCCGGCGGAGCTCACCGCCTCCGCGCTGGAACTGGCCCGGCGGCAGGGAGCGATCGCGCGCATGAACGTCAAGGTGCGCGCGCTTACGCAAACCGACGCAGGCTGGCGCCTGACGCTGGATGGCGATCGTCAGGCGGAACATGCGACGCTGATTCTGGCGAACGGCCATCAGCTCTCCGAGTGGACGCAGACGCGGCACCTGCCGTGCTATGCGGTGCGCGGCCAGGTCAGCCATATCCCGACGACGCCGGCGTTGCAGCGGCTGAAACAGGTGCTGTGCTATGACGGCTATCTGACGCCGGTCAGCCCGCGGCGCGGGGAACACTGCATCGGCGCCAGCTACCGGCGCGGCGAGACCGCCACCGACTACCGGGAAGACGAACAGCGGGAAAACCATCAACGCCTGTTGGATTGTTTACCGCAGGCGCAATGGGCGCGGCAGATCGATATAAGCGCGCGTCAGGCGCGTCAGGGGGTGCGCTGCGCGCTGCGCGACCATATGCCTCTGGCGGGCGCGGTTGCCGATTACCCACGGACGATTGCCTATTATCATGATTTACTGAAACAACAAGACCACGCGGCGGATCTGCCGCCGGCGCCGGTCTACCCCAATCTGTTTGTTATCGGCGCGCTGGGGTCGCGCGGGCTGTGCTCGGCGCCTTTGGCGGCGGAGATACTGGCCGCGCAAATTTATGACGAGCCGTTGCCGTTGGATGGCGAAACGCTGGCCGCGCTGAACCCTAATCGTTTTTGGATCAGAAAACTGCTGAAAGGCAGGCCGGTCTAAAGGTAACAGGGCAATTTTGTGCCAAAACCGCCGAAGCATAAGAGTAATGCCGATCGTTTAAGCATCGAGATACACGAGCGACCACCGGGGTGAGGCGTCCCTACCGGAACCTCCCCTGCGTTTCCCCTAACAAGCGGCTTAAGTGAACGGTATTAGAATCATAAGAGGGCGTTCAATGACGGAAAAGAAAAAGCAGCGGGAACGCGCCCATTTTCGCCATTTGCAGGAGTTTGGCGGCCTGGAAATGCTGCATGCCCACTACAAACAGCAGCGTTTCTCCCGCCACTCGCATGAAAATTTTTGCATCGGCGTCATTGAAGAAGGCGCGCAGCGGTTTTACCGCACGGGCGGCGAACATGTCGCCCCCAAAGGCGATATTATTCTGGTTAATGCCGATGAGGTTCACACCGGGCATTCCGCGGCGGCGGGCGGATGGTCATACCGGGCCATTTACCCTAGCCCGGATTTGCTGCTCTCCCTGTCGCGCGATTTGCAGCGGCCGCAGGGGGCGATCCCCTGGTTTCCCGCCGCCGTGGTGCACGATCCCGGTCTGTCGGAACAGCTACGCCTGACGTTCACCCTGCTGGCGCAGAGCGGCAATACTCTGCTGAAAGAGACGCTGCTCTTTTCGTCGCTCGCCTGGCTGATGACGCGCCACGGAAAAAGCCGCGTTTCCGGGCGCGACTTGCCTGACGCCGCCAGCCATATCGCCGGCGCTAAAGCGTTAATCGACGCCTGCCCGGAACAGGATCTCTCGCTGATCGAACTGGCGGATATCGCGACGCTCAGCCCGTGGCATTTTTTACGTCAGTTCAAAAAAATGACGGGCATGACGCCGCACGCGTATTTAACGCAGGCGCGGCTGCGAAAAGCGAAATCGCTATTACTGGCGGGATACGGCATATTAACGGTTTCCTCGCTGTGCGGATTCTCCGATCAGAGCCATTTCAGCCGCCACTTTAAAAAAGCGCAGGGGATTACGCCGGGCGAATTTATACGATCGCTGCGTGACCATGCCGGCGTTAATAAAACCATAACGCCGCCAGAAGCGCATGTTATCGCTATTCCTGAAATAAGATAAAAACGCTAAACGCGTTTTGAGTTTGCTGACAAAGTCTGGGATGTCCGAGTTCTTTGCTGTTTTTCCGGCATAAGGAATTGCGCTGAGGTGATAGCGGCCGCCGGGTGAGCGGCAGGACGCCGCGAAAGCCAGTGTCGCGCCGGGAGCGCGTCAATGGCGGCCCGAATCGTGATCGCTAGCGCCGAAGGCATCGCGTAGCGACGCAATTTCAGCCGCAAGCCATGAGGTCAAGGAGCAGCGGCGTTTGAGCGCTCCTTGTCGGGCGGACGATGGTTCGGCAGAGAAATACCGAGATCAATCCGCCCGAAATTTTTTCCCTGCCCGACATAAAAAATTATATCATCCGCTTATTTATCAACAGCCTGAAACGCTAAACGCGTTTTTACGCAACGCCTGCGCCGCCCCCTGCGGGACGGGTAGCCGAGCCGACGCGCCTGCGGCTTGAAGTATCGCGGGCATAGAGCAATTTTATTCAATACATCCTCAGGCCATCACCGTAAGCTATATCCATAAGATATGTCTAAGGAACCCGTGAACCATGAATACACCCGATACTGGCCTGGCGGCGCCGGATAAGCATAATGCGCCATCCCCGTGGCGCGGTTTCGCCGCCGGAGCGGTGGCGATGCTTCCCCTGTGTTTATCGGTCATTCCCTGGGGAATTCTCGCCGGTTCGATGGCGATACAGTCGGGGCTGAGCCTATGGCAGGCCATCGGGATGTCCGCCATTATCTTCGCCGGCGCCGCGCAGCTTGTTACGCTCGGCCTATTACTATCCGGCGCCAGCATGTTGACCATTATTATTTCCATCTTTTTTCTCACCGCCCAGCATTTCATTTATGGCCTGACGCTGCGGGAGTTCGTTTCCCTGCTGCATGCCCGCTACCGTATTCCCATTGGCTTCCTGCTCACGGACGAACTGTTCGCCCTGAGCATGGCGCAAAAGAATAAAAAAACCATGACGCCGGGTTATTTAATCGGCGCGGGATTGGTCTTTTATCTTTGCTGGAATATATGCAGCCTGCTGGGCATTTTTATGGCGAACGCCATTCCCGATCTGGAGAAATATCACCTCGATTTTTCCATCATCGCTACCTTTATCACGCTTATCGTCCCGATGATTAAACAGATCGGCGTCTTTGTCGGGGTGATATTTTCGCTATCCGCCTCAATGCTGCTCTCTTATTACCGTATTGAAGGCGCCATCGTTATTTCCGGCCTGTGCGGAATGTTATTTTCCGTGATGATTGCCCGTATAACGGGGGAGAAGAAATGAGTTGGTTATTACTGTGCGCGCTGGCCGGGATCGTATTTTTTAATCGCTATATTTTCCTTGAGCCCCGAACGCCGGTAAGGCTGCCGGGATGGGTGCGCGAAGCGCTGAAATACTCGGCTCCTTGCCTGCTTAGCGCCATCTGCGGGCCGGTGATTTTATTGGCCCAGGGGGAATTGCGCCCTTTTCCCGACAACCCCTATTTCTGGGGGGCGATTTTCAGCGCCATTATCGCGTTTTTTATCCGCAGCATGGTTATTTGCGTTCTGATCAGCCTGCTGTTTTTTTATCTGCTGTGTCTGTTTCTTTAAAACCGCGCGGCGCGATTCCGGATTCCGGCGTAACGGCGAGCGCCTGCGCGCCATCCTCCGCGCAGGCGCTCACCGTATCTTAAGCGGCGTTACTGATTCTTCGCCTGCTGAAATAACCTTTCCCACATCCCGTTCACCAGAACCTGATCCGGCGGGGAGAGCTCGCCGTTCTTTATCGCGGCGCTAATGCTGTCGCTAACCCGCGCATAGAGCGCTTCCGGCGTATGCTCGCCGTTTTCCTCCGCTTCCGCCACCGAAACCGTCAAATGACCGCGCAGATAACCGCCGGCAAAAAGTTCGTCGTCGCTGGCATGTTCCACCATGTCGTCAATCAGCGCCAGAATGCGCGCCTCAAATTCTGCGATCATGTCTCATCCTCAATTCATCGATGTTCGGCGCGACTCAGCGGAGATCGGCCGGATAGGGAAAATTCGCCGCCGTCAGCGGCGGCGTATGGTAAAACGCGCGCAGCGCATGAATAAAGCGCGCGGGCCGCGCCGGAATCCCCTGTTCCAGGTAGAGCATCACCTGCGCATGAACCCGGCGCTGAAACGCTATACGGTCCGGCTCAATGTCGCCATTCAGGTTGTCGCAGCTTACGTTAAACGGAAAATCCGCCGCCGCGCAGAACAGCCAGTCGAACGCCTGAGGTTTAACCTCTACCGACTCAAACTGCGACTGGGTCATGGCGTCGCGCCCGTCCGGGCAATACCAGTAGCCGAAATCGACCTGCAGGCGCCGCCGCTCGCCGGCGATACACCAGTGGGAAATCTCGTGCAGCGCGCTGGCATAGAAGCCGTGGGCAAAGATAATCCGATGATACGGCACCCGATCGTCGGCGGGCAGATAGATAGGTTCATCCTCCCCCTTCACCAGACGGGTGTTGTACTCGTCGCTAAAGCAATGATTAAAAATATCGATTAACTGCTGGTAATGATGCGTAACCTGCGTCGTTTTCGCCGTCATCAGAAAAGTCGCCCCAGCCAATGTGCAATCTCAGCGCCGTGATTGTCGTAAATCAGTTTGCAGCTCATGATGGCGGAAACCATCACCAGCATGGGACGAATCAGCTTTTGCCCCTTGCTCAGCACCATTTTGGCGCCGATGCGCGCGCCGATAAACTGCCCCAGCAGCATCACCAGGCCCAGCATCCATACCACCTTTCCGCCCAGGATAAAGAACAGCAGCCCGCCGAAGTTAGAGGTGAAGTTGAGAACCTTGGCGTGGGCCGTCGCCTTCGACAGATTAAAACCGCTCAGGGTGACGAAGGCCAGGGCGTAAAAGGAACCGGCGCCCGGGCCGAAGAAGCCGTCATAAAACCCGACGCAGCCGCCGGCAATCAGGGCGAAAGGCAACCCGGACAGACGGTGCTGCCGATCCTCATCGCCAATTCTGGGCGACAGCAGGAAGTAGAGCCCGATGCCGATAATCAGCAGCGGCAACAGCTGGCGCAGAAAATCGGCGTGAATCTGCTGAATCAGCCAGGCGCCGGTGATTGACCCGATAAACGTCAAGGCGATCGCCAGTTTCTGCTCACCCAAATTAACCGCCCGGCGGCGGATAAAATAGAGACTGGCCGAAAACGAGCCGCCCACGGACTGCAATTTATTCGTCGCCAGCGCCTGTGCGGGCGACAGCCCTACCGCCAACAGCGTCGGCACGCACAATAAGCCGCCGCCGCCGGCGATCGAGTCGATAAATCCCGCCAGTATGGCGACAAAAAACAGCACGCCCAACATTTCCGGGCCAATCACAAACATGTCCATAGTTATTCCGGTGCAAAATGCCTATCGATTAATGCCTGACAAGACGCGGGTAAAGGCGGCGGCGAGGTTTTCGCCGGCGGCTCTTGTCCCGGCTGCTTAGGCTGGAACCAGCTGGTCAGCTCGGCGCCGCACCCATCCCCTGCGGGCGGCGGCGTCTGTTCCTGACACTCCAGGCTATCGGCCGGGCAACGCAGGCGCACGTGCATATGCGCGCGATGGCCGAACCACGGACGAATCTTGCGCAGCCAGTCGCGATCCTGCCCGGCGTCGGCGCACAGCTGTTTTTTTATCGCCGGATGGACAAAAATCCGCGTCACTTCGCTATCTTGCGCCGCCGTCTTCACCAGCGTCGTCACTTCGGGCTGCCAGAGACGGGGATTAATTTGACGGCCGTTTCCCGCCACCAGATCGATAGGCAGGGGGCTAAGAAGCTGCTGCTGACTCCAGCGCTGTTTCGGCAGTTGCAGCCAGATATCGACATCCAGGCCGGACTGATGGCTGGCGTGGCCGCTGCTAAACCGCCCGCCGGCAGGCATGCCCATATCGCCGATCAGCACATTGGCCGACGTACGCCGTTTAACCGTCGCGCTCAGGCGCGTGATAAAATTCAGCAGATGGGGGTGGCCGTAATAACGCCGCTGATCGACGCGCATCACCTGATAATCCGGCGACTGCAGCGGCAGCGGCCGCGCGCCGATGATGCAACCGTTGGCGAAAGCGCCGATGGACTGAGGCGCGCCCGCGACCGGGGCGGTTATTTCCTGCCAGGGGGTTTTCGCCCACAGCGGAGCGCAGCATGCTAAAGCGATAAACCCAATACATCCTTTTTTCATTATCTTCTTACCAGCGGGGAACCTGACTATCGACATCGCCGCACTGTGCGCGCTGGCGCAGCAGGTGATCCATTAACACAATCGCCATCATCGCTTCGGCGATCGGCACCGCGCGGATCCCCACGCAGGGGTCGTGACGCCCGCGGGTCACCATTTCCGTCGCCTCGCCCTGACGGTCAATGGTCCTTCCCGGCACCATGATGCTGGAGGTGGGTTTCAACGCCAGATGGGCGATAATATGCTGCCCGCTGCTGATGCCGCCTAAAATACCGCCGGCGTGATTGCTCTGGAAACCCTGAGGCGTAATCTCGTCGCGATTTTCGCTGCCGCGTTTCGTCACTACCGCAAAGCCGTCGCCGATTTCAACGCCTTTCACCGCGTTGATGCTCATCAGCGCATGCGCCAGATCGGCATCCAGTCGGTCGAATACCGGTTCGCCCAATCCGGCGGGAACCGACTCGGCCACCACGCTGACTTTGGCGCCGATGGAATCGCCCTCTTTTTTCAGCGTCCGCATCAGCGCATCCAATGCCTCCAGCTTATCGGCATCCGGACAGAAGAAAGGATTCTGTTCAACCAGATCCCAATCTTTCAATTTGCAGGTCACGTCGCCGATTTGGGACAGATAGCCGCGAATCTTCACGCCGTGCTTTTGTTGCAGATATTTTTTCGCTATCGCGCCCGCCGCGACGCGCATCGCGGTTTCGCGCGCCGAAGAGCGGCCGCCGCCGCGATAGTCGCGCAGACCATATTTTTGTTCATAGGTGTAATCGGCGTGGCCGGGGCGGAAAAGATCTTTAATGGCGCCGTAATCCTGCGAGCGCTGATCGGTATTTTCGATCAGCAAACCTATGCTGGTGCCGGTGGTCACCCCTTCGAACACGCCGGAAAGAATGCGCACCCGGTCGGGCTCGCGGCGTTGCGTCGTATAGCGCGACGTGCCCGGACGCCGGCGATCCAGATCCTGTTGCAGGTCCGCCTCCGTCAGCGGGATCCCCGGCGGCACGCCGTCTACAATCGCGCCCAGGGCAATGCCGTGGGACTCACCAAATGTGGTGACGCGGAAAAACTGTCCGATACTGTTTCCTGCCATCACAACTCCTTAGCCTATCGGTAATAGTATTAACTTACGCATCGAATCAGTCGCGATAGATGCTGAAATGCTCTTGACAATCAACCAGCTGAGACCTGGTCAGCATGAATACCCCGTCGCCGCCGTTATCGAACTCCAGCCAGGTGAACGGAATATCGGGATACTGCTCGATCAGGTGAACCATGCTGTTGCCCACTTCGCAAATCAGCACGCCGTCGTCGCTGAGATAATCCGGCGCGCAGGCCAAAATTCGGCGTACCAGCTTCAGGCCGTCGCTTCCTGCCGCCAGCCCTAATTCAGGTTCGTAGCGGAACTCATCCGGCAGGTCCGACATATCCTCTTCATCGACATAAGGCGGATTGGTGACAATCAGGTCATAGCGGATGGCGGGCAGTGAGCGGAACAGGTCGGAACGGATTGGCGTGACGCAGTGCTCCATACCGTGCTGCTGAATATTTTGTTCGGCGACGGCCAGCACGTCGCTGGAGATGTCCACGGCGTCCACTTCCGCCTGCGGAAAAGCCTGGGCGCAGGCGATGGCGATGCAGCCGCTGCCGGTGCACATATCCAGGATATGCCCCGGCGCCCTAGGCAAAAGCTCGGCGAAATAGTTGCCGATCAGCTCGCCGATCGGCGAGCGCGGCACCAGAACCCGCTCGTCGACATAAAACTCCAGGCCGCAGAACCAGGCTTTATTGGTCAGATAAGCGACCGGGATACGCTCGTTCACCCGGCGAATCACACGCTCGACGATGCGGTGGCGCTCGCTGGAGGTTAGGCGCGAGGTATACATATCTTCCGGAATATCCAGGGGTAAAAACAGGGTAGGCAGCACCAGCTGCACCGCCTCATCCCAGGGGTTATCCGTACCGTGACCATAATAGACATTGGCTGCGTTAAACCGACTTACCGACCAACGCAACATATCCTGTATGGTATGAAGGTCGTTGATGGCCTCGTCGACGAAAATTTTGTCCAAGATTATCCTCCGCAGACACATCTGAATGGAAATTTGGCGCCTAGTTTGCCATGAAGCCCGCGACAAATCAGTAGTTATAACCTGTCGAACTAAGGTTAGCGCGACTTTTATTTAGCGACGGGCGGGGGAAAAGGTAAACTGTCGCCAGATTGATATAGGGCGAACGACCAATGAATAATAAATATTCACTGAATGACGAGGAATTGCAGCTTTTTCGCGCATCCGTTTCCGGTACGAAAAAATTGCGCCAGGATACCTATCGGCATAGGCCGGCGCGCCGCAAACTCGGCGAGCTGCCGCCCAGACGCGCGCTGCAGGAGCAGGTGGACGCCAGTTTTTATTTTTCCGACGAATTTCAGCCGCAGTTGGAAAGCGAGGGGCCGACGCGCTACGTCCGTCCCGGAGCCAGCCACTATGAGCTGAAAAAACTGCGGCGCGGAGACTACTCGCCCGAATTGTTCCTCGATCTGCACGGCCTGACGCAATTGCAGGCCAAACAGGAACTGGGGGCGCTGCTGGCCGCCTGCCGTCGCGAACAGGTTTATTGCGCCTGCGTGATGCACGGCCACGGCAAACATATTCTAAAGCAGCAGACGCCGCTCTGGCTGGCGCAGCATCCCGACGTGCTGGCCTTTCATCAGGCGCCCAAGGAATTTGGCGGGGATGCGGCGCTGTTGGTGCTCGTCGCGCTGGAAGCGCCGCCGTTATGAAGGCTTATGCGCCAGCTGAGATGGGCCGACCTGCCAGTCAAACACCCCGCTCCCCGACTGCGAATCGACGCTGACGCAGGCAATAGCCGAAGTCGCGAACATCGGGGCGGTTTCGTCGGGGCATAGCTCCGCGACCAGGTAGCCGACCAGCGGCAGATGCGAGATCACCAGCACCGCGCCGGTCCCCTCCTTCGCCAGGGTTTGCAGATAGTAGCCGACCAGTTTGGCATTGCCGCCGGGAGTCAACTCAGACAGGCATTCATCTTCCGCGGACAGGGGCAAAATATCTCGCATGGCCGCCAACGTTTGCTGCGCGCGCAGATACGGGCTGACCAGGACGCGATCGATATTTACCGTCTGGTTATTCAGCCAATACGCCATTTTCTGCGACTCATCATAGCCACGCGCGCTCAGAGGCCGCTGCGAATCGCTGGCCGCTTCAGGCACCGCGTCGCCATGACGCATAATTAAAACTTGCATATCACACCGCTATATTGATAGGACATCGCAATAAAAAGCCGGAAAAGCAATAGACCTTCATCCTTCAGGCTGCGCGCGCGGCGGCTTTGTTACTCGTCCTGTGACAGGGCTCCGCCCTTTCGGACCAACGCAAAGCGCCGTACAAAAACGTTTCGCCGTTTTTGTCCCGCAACTCGAATGATTTTGGGTATAACTTGAATGAATATCCGCTTCAAGCCAGCCTTATCTCGGCCCGTAAAGGGGATTGATTATCGCAGATTTCCGCTGCTAATTTAATCACTACACCCTAAATAATTCGAGTTGCAGGAAGGCAGCGACGCAGTGACAAATTCGTCAGGAACGAATTTGACCAGCCAAAGGCTGGCCTGCGGTGAGCGACAAATCTGCCAAGAGCAGAGTTGAACGCCACTTGCGGCGGCCCCAACGGGGCGAGCGCCATGGATGGAGCGAGTAACAAAGCCAACGCACAGGCAACTTGAAGTATGACGGGTATAAATGAAACCTATTTCCGTCCGGCGACCCCGCCGCGGCATCGCAGAGACGGTCGCCGATAATTCGGATTAAAATACCATAAAATCTTAAAATTCAACATAAATAAACAAAAATAAATAACATCACATATTTTTAAACTTTTTTATCGCAAATCGGCGGTTCCGTATTGTTAAACATTAATTCTGCTTCTATCTTTACTGCGAATGGTTAAATTTATTTATTAATAGATAAAAATAAATGATTCATAATGAACGCCATAATTTAATAATTAAAAGCCGCCCCCAGAAAAATTTTTCATACCGCGTGAAGTCCGCGCCTTTATGGTCAGACTGCGCCGGTGGCGGCGTATTGTCTAAAAGGCGAAGTGCCGCCTACGATAAATTAAGAGAAGAGTGAGCGGCAAGAAAAAAACGGCATATTTTCTCTACGCCAAATAATTCGAGCCGCAGAATACAAACGTTTTTGCACGGCGCCTTGCGGCGGCCCCAACGGGGCCAACTCCACGGATGGAGCGAGTAACAAGGCCAACGCACAGGCAGCTTGAGGTATGACGAGTATAGCGGAAGGCGAATAACCCTCGCCCAGAGAATTAATTCCGCTCACTTAAGCCGGTTTTTAGGGGAAACACAGGGGGAAGTTCCCGTAGGGACGCCTCACCCCGGTGGTCGCCCCGCGTATCTCGATGCTTAAACGATCGGCATTACGCCCAAAGAATTAACTTTATCATGTGACGTTTTATTTGTATTTCACCTTACGGGAATAACGAAAATAGACTGTAAATACAGGATATTTAATTAATAGTGTTTCCACCTTGACGCCGATATACAGATAGGCGCGTCTAACATTATTAATGAATAATATAGATATGGACTATTTATACTCTGAATAATCCATGCCGGTGAAATAAATACGATGCACATATAAAGGAATCGCTATGAATGCCAAGAAAAAAATACTGTCCGCGCTGGCAGCGTTGTTAACGCTGGGCGTCATGCCCACCGCCTATAGTTCAACCGTCACCGGCCAAATAGGCGTGACATTAACCATCACCACGGCCTGTACGGTGGAGAACGGCGCCAGTTCCGGCAGTACATGGGGCACTATCGATTTCGGCTCATACAGCAGCCTGTCCGCCAATATCGACGGGCAAACCACCAACACGTCGGGCAGCGGCCTGGCGGTCACCTGCTCCGAAGGCACGCCGGCCACCGTCTACATCGGTTCCGGCGCCAACGACTCCTCAACGCTGCGCACATTAGCGCCCAGTTCCGGCAGCTATAAGATCCCCTATCGTCTCTACAGCGATTCGGCCCGCACAACGGAAATACCGCTTAACGACACCAACGGCATAACGCTCACCGCAACCGGCGTCGCCCAGTCAATTCCCGTTTATGCCCGCATCCTGCCCGCCGATCAGACCATTATATCTCCGACCGCCGGCACCTATACCGACACGGTTGCCGCCACCGTCGAGTGGTAGTTCTGAGTTCAGGCCGGAACGCCGCGCTTCCGACCTGTCTACGGTTACTCATGCGCGAGGATTAGGATGATTTTCCAGCAGATATCGCCCTGGTTGCTACTCTTGTTCATCGCTTCGCACCCTTTATCGGCCGTCGCATTGACGGTAAGCGACACCTTCGCCGTCAGC
Source organism: Brenneria populi (assembly GCF_036016195.1). Taxonomy (NCBI): domain Bacteria; kingdom Pseudomonadati; phylum Pseudomonadota; class Gammaproteobacteria; order Enterobacterales; family Pectobacteriaceae; genus Brenneria; species Brenneria populi. The sequence continues at coordinate 188,028 of NZ_JAYWTM010000011.1, forward strand.
GCCGATATTGTGAAAGGGTGCGCTTTCGGCAACGACGCCAACGCCGCCCAGACGGATATGGGCGCCATCGATTTCGGCACGCAGAGCGCATCCGCAACCAATGTCGACGCAACCAGCACCGTGGGGGGCGGTTCGATAGTCGTGACCTGTACGCCGGGCGTCGCCATCTCCATCGAACTGGATTACGGGCTGCACGGCGGAAGCAGCGCGCGGCGTTACGTGATGAATACCGCCGGCAGCGTTTCGCTGCCTTATCAGCTTTACCGCGATTCGGCCCGCACGCAGGTCTGGGGCACCGGCGACCTGGCGATGAGCATCGCCTCCTTTCCCACGACAACCCAGACCTACACCGTTTACGCGCGCTATTTCGGCGCTTCGCCGCTGCCGCCGGCGGGGGTGTATACCGATAGCGTAACCGTTAGCCTGACCTACTAAAACAAGCGTAGAAGAAAGATGAAAAGAACATTAGCCATTTTTATTCAATCAGCCGCCTTCATCTGCGCCCTCTTCTGCGCGCCCTCCTTCGCCGCCAGCAGCATTCTTGTCTGGCCGATTTATCAAGTGATCGAATCCGATGAGAACGGCTCCGCCCTGTGGCTGGAGAATAAAGGAAGCGCGCCCGTGGCTCTGCAAATTCGCATTATGGCCTGGAAACAGATGAATTTTCAGGATCGCTACGCGGAGCAAAAAGAGGTTATCGGCACCCCGCCATTTACCACGCTGGAGCCGGGAAAACGCCATATGGTGCGGCTGATGCGCGCTGTCCCGGCCCCGGCCGGCACCGAACGCGCCTACCGCATCATCATCGATGAAATCAGCGCGCCCTACGCCAAACAGCAGGAAACGCCCCGCATGGGGCTGCAGTTTCAAATGCGCTACCTGCTGCCGCTGTTTATTGACGGCGAAGGGATATGGACGCAGGTGCGGCCTGGGAAGACGCGCGTCAATAGCGAGCCAACCATGCCCGAGTTGTCCTGGCGCATCGCCGCCGTCGCGGGGAAACCGCACCTTTACGTGCGCAATCAGGGCAAAGTGCATGCGCGCTTAAGCAACGTTTTCTGGTCATCGTCGCCGGCCAAAGGCGGCAAAATCTCAATGACGCAAGGCTTTTTAGGGTACGTTTTGCCGGGACAAGAGATGCGCTGGCCTTTGCCCGCGGGAATATCCGCCCCCGCTTCATCCATGAACCTGTTTACCCATTTGTCGGATATTCCCGATCCGGTCCTGATTAAACGTAGGTAGTGTGTTCTCACGGCGGGGAATAGGGATATGAAAAAGCGTGCCGACAATACGAGAACGGGCGTCGCGTCGCTGCGGCGTTTTCTATTGGACACGTTTGTCTGCTCATTATGCTATTCCGCTTCTCTTCATGCGGAAGAAGATACCGACGCCGCGCCGCTTCATGAGGAAGAGTATACCGACCTGCCCGCTCCGCCGCGCGTTCAACCGTCAATCCCTGAAGCCATCTATTATTTAACCCTTTCGGTTAACGATCGCAGCGACCAGAGCGTGGTGCCGGTTAACTATCGCAATAACGACTATTATGTCGACGCCGACGTACTGCGCAAAAATAGCATCCGCTTGCCCGCGCACAGCGCCGGTCAGATTAACGTAAACCGTCTGCCTAACGTTAGCGCGCAATATGACCCCGGCGAACAGCGGTTAAAGCTGACCGTGCCGGTCGACTGGCTGCCGGCGCAGCGGGTGGAAAATGAGGGGAGCGGAACGGAGCGTCTGGTTCCGAGCAGCAGCCCCGGCATGCTGTTTAACTATAACGCCTACTACTCTTCGCCGCGCGGCGGCGGCGATACGCTGAGCACCTGGATGGAGCAGCGAATCTTCAACGACTACGGCGCACTATCCAACACCGGCATTTACGACGCGACGACAGGAAGCCATGCCGATCGATATCATCGCTATCGGCGCTTCGATACCTACTGGCGGTACAGCGACAGCGAGCGGATGATCTCATATCAGTTGGGCGATCTGATCAGTAACTCGCTGACCTGGAGCAACTCCGTACGCATGGGCGGCATGCGTATCAGCCGCAACTTCGGCCTGCGCCCCGATATCGTTACCTATCCGCTGCTGCAGTACTCCGGCTCCGCGGCCGTTCCCAGCACGCTGGATCTGTTCATCAACGGTTATAAAGCCAACAGTTCGACCCTGGACCCCGGCCCTTTCACCCTGACGAATACGCCGTATCTCAACGGCGCCGGCGAAGCGACCGTCGTCACCACGGACGCCCAGGGACGACGCATCGCCACCACCATCCCATTTTATGTCTCCAATACCCTGCTGCGCGCCGGGCTAAGCGATTTCGATTTTTCCCTGGGCGCATTGCGCCGGGACTATGGGGTCAGAAACGCGGACTATACGTCCGAACCGGCATTCAGCGGCATTTACCGCTATGGATTAACCAACTGGCTAACGCTATCGACCCACGCGGAAACCACGCGGGATCTTTATCTGGCGGGCGTCGGCGCCGACTTCACCGCCGGCCGCTGGGGAACCCTCAGCTCCTCTTATAGCCGTAGCGAAAAAGAGCGGCTCGGTCAGCAATATACGCTGGGGTACTCCTACTATTCCCGACTGTTCGGCCTGAATATTCAGCACGCCGGGCGCGACGAAGGATATCGCGATTTAACCGCCGTCAATAACGGCGGACGGCTCAGCCGCCAGAGCAATCAGGCGACCGTAAGCAGCCAGATCTTCGGACAGGGGAACGGCACCCTGGGCGTCGGTTATTTTGATATTCAATCCTTCGACCGTTCGCGGGTCAAACTGCTGAACCTGTCGTATAGCCGGCAGCTATGGCAAAACAACTCGGTTTACGCCGCGCTCAATAAAACGCTGGGAGAACGCGACTACAGCCTACAGATTCAGTTCGTTATTCCCTTCGGCGCTCAAAACACCGCCAGCTCAGGCATACAGCGCGACGCCAACGGCGACTATTCGGCGCGCGTCGGCGTGACGCACTCCGCGCCGGCCGAGGGCGGCTTCGGCTGGAATCTGGCTTACGCCGCGGGACGAACCCCCTACCAGCAGGGCACGTTAAGCTGGCGCGGGCCGTATAACCTGATACAGGGCGGCGTTTACGGCAATGAGGGCGATGCCACGCGGTGGGGGGAACTCAGCGGCTCGTTGATATATATGGACGGCGGCGTCTATCCCAGCAACCGTATCAACGACGCTTTTATTGTCGTCGATACCGAGGGCTATGCGGGGGTGCCGGTTAAATATGAAAACCAACTGGTGGGAACAACCAACGATAACGGCCATCTGCTGGTGCCGTGGGTAACTTCCAACTATCCGGCAAAAGTGGAGATCGACCCGCTGCCGCTGCCGGCGAATGTTGAAACGCCCAACGTAGAGGCGCGCGTATCGGTAAAAGAAGGCAGCGGCATGGTGGTGAAATTCCCGGTGCGCAACGTACTTTCCGCCAATATCGCCCTACGCAACAGCCAGGGCCGCCCCCTGGCGCTCGGCACCTGGATCACCGATGAGGCCAGCGGCGCCACCACCATTAGCGGCCATGACGGGCTGGTCTATTTCTCCAACCTTCAGACTGTAAATCGATTGCATTTTAAACAGGAAGACGGACAACACTGCCGGGTGGAATTTTCCCTGCCGGCGGCGGCCCGGATGATGGCCAGCGTCGGTCCGCTAACCTGCCAACCCGCTTCCCCAGGAGATAAAGATGAATAAATTAGGGTTAGGCGTACGCCTGCTGATGTTACTGCTGGGGCTGGCCGACGCGGGCGACGGCATGGCGAGCTGCACCGCCCCCGCCAGCTCCACCGCGCTGGGATCTTACGCCTCTTCCGTCGTCGGCCCCAACGGGACGCCGCAAATCATCACCTCCGGCAGCGGTTTTAGCTGCAGCGGCAGCGCATTAAGCCTTATCAGCACCAATACCATCACCGCCACCGTTATCGGCGACACCAACGCCAGCGGCTCCAGCATGCGGCTAAAAGGCGGCATCGGCGGCAGCGACGTCATCTCCTACGACCTGTGTATGGACGCCAGCTGCGGAACGCTCTATAGCATCGGTTCAAGCTATACCTGGAGCCAGACATCCTTTCTGGGCATATTGGGCCTGTTCAACGCCAGCGACGGCACCCTGCCGATATATGTCCGAACCAGCATAGGCAACAACGTGCCGGCGGGAACCTATACCGATACGGTGACCATCCAATGGGATTACAGCCTGTGCGCGCTGGGGCTGCTGGGCATATGTATCTACGATACCGGCACGCTAACCTCAACGCTCAATCTGTCGATGACCATCACCAACGACTGCCAGATCACCAGCGCGCCCGACGTCAATTTCGGCTCGGCGGCTCTGCCGGCCGATTTTCCGACGGTCGGCAATAGCCTGGGCGTTAACTGCACCAATCAGGGCGCCTATACGGTAAAGCTGACCAGCTCTCATCCGGACGACGCCGGCTGGCGCAGAATGACCGCCACCGTCGGCGGCGCCGAGTATTATCTGCAATATCAGCTATACCATACGGATAACACCTCCTGGACCGAAAACGCGGATTACGCCGGCACCGGCGCCGGCGTGACGCAAAGCATTCCCTACACCGCGCGCATTAACGCCAGCCAGGCCAATCAGCCGGCGGGCGCCTATAGCGATACCGTCACCATCACCGTGACGATTAATTAACGCCGGCGGATTCTTCACTCGCGGCGGGCGCGGCATTATCCGGCGGCGGATAGAAACGCTGCCGGCGCTCGCGCATCGCCAGCAGGCGCGCGCAGGGCGCGAAGCGATCGCCGTACTGCTGTTGCAACGCCTGCAATGCGCTCACCACCGTCGCCACGCCCAGCCGATCCATATAGTGAAAAGGCCCGCCCAGGAACGGCGGAAAACCGATGCCGAACACCGCGCCGATGTCTCCGTCGCGGGCGCAGCGAATCACCTGCTCGTCGAGGCAGCGCGCCGCTTCGTTCAGCATCATCATCATGCAGCGCTGGCCGATCAGCGCTGGATCGATATGGACCTTCGGCGTAACGCCGAGCAGCGAATAGATCGCGCCGTCCGCCTGTTTCGCGGCGCGCCAAAAGCGGCTTTTCTCGCTATAGCGATAGAATCCTTTGCCGTTTTTGCGCCCTTTGCGGCCATCGTTCAGCACGGCGTCGAGCGCGGGGGGCGATGCGAATCGCGCCCCGTAGGCCTGGCTGAGCACCGGAACGATGCGCGTCGCCACATCGATACCGGCCTCATCCAGCAGCGTTAACGGACCGACCGGAAACCCCAAACGCACCAGCGCATTATCGATAGACTCGACCGGCTCGCCCTCCAGCAGGCAGTAGGCGGCCTCATTGATATACGGCGCCAATATGCGGTTCACGTAAAAACCCGCGCGATCGGCGACTACTATCGCCGTTTTCCCCTGCTTTCCGGCCAGCGCCAGCGCGGCGGCGATAGTTTGCGCACTGGTTTGCGCATGAGGAATAATCTCCACCAGCGGCATTCTGTCCGCCGGGCTGAAATAGTGCAGACCGATCACCTGCTGCGGACGGCGCGCGTGCCGCGCGATCTGATGAATAGGCAGTGACGAAGTGTTGGAGGCGAAAATGGTATGCGGCGCGCCATGTTGTTCGATTTCCGCCACCATCCGCTGTTTCAGCGCCAGGTCTTCAAATACGGCTTCAATCACCATATCGACATGCTCGAACCCCCGATAATCGGTAGCGCCGGAAAGCAACGCCATCAGACGCTGCTGCTCGCCGGGCTTTATGCGCCGACGCCGCGCCTGCTCCGTCAGCGCTTGCCAGCAAAACCTCAGCGCATGGCCGACTCCCTGTTCATTGATATCTTTAATCCGCACCGGCAAAGCGGCGCGCGCCGCGGTGACATAAGCAATGCCGCCGCCCATTAGTCCGCCGCCCAGGATCCCGACCCGGCGCACGGGTTGCGCGTCGGTCGCCAGCCCCGACTCTTTTTTTAACGACGTCGAAGCGAAAAACAGATGCCGCAACGCGGCGGATTCCGGCGTCATCACCAGCTTGCCGAACGCGCTGGCCTCCTGCCGGCAGCCCTCCTCCATGCCCTTTTCCATTCCGCGGCGGATAACCTGAATAATTCGCTCGGCGGCCGGATAGTTGCCGTGCGTCCTGGCGCGCGTTTTTATTTTAACCAGCTTAAACAACAGCCTGCGAATAACCGGACTGCCCAGCGCGCGCGAGCGCCAGCCCGGCGGCGAGGCCCTGCGTTTTCCCTGTCGAATCATCTCGACGGCGCTTTCCAACAAAATGTCGAGCGGCACCGCATCGTCCGCCAGCCCCAGCGTCACCGCCTGGCGAGGACGAATGCGCCGCCCGGTCAGGATCATATCCAGGGCATTATCCACGCCGATCAGCCTGGGCAAACGCTGGGTGCCGCCGGCGCCGGGCAACAAGCCGAGTTTCACTTCCGGCAAGCCCAACCGCGTTTTGTCACTCAGCGAACACACCCGATAATCACAGGCCAGCGCCAGTTCCAGCCCGCCGCCCAGGCAGGCGCCGTGAATCGCCACCACCACCGGGAAAGGCAGCGCCGCGACGCGGGCAAAGGTCTCCTGCCCTTGCCGCGCCAAATTTTCCGCCTGCTGCGCGCTGGTACAGCGGTCCAGCATGGCGATGTCGGCGCCGGCGATAAACGAATCCGTCTTGGCGGAAACCAGCACCAGGCCTCTCAGCGAAGCGTGCCGCTGCGCCTGCTCAAGCACCGCTATCAGTTGCCCGGCGAACTCCCTTTTCAGCGTATTGACCTTTTCACCCGGCACATCGATGGTGATGACGCCGATATTGTCCGGGCGGAGAGTCAGGGAAAAAGCCGAAACCTCGGCGAATAAGGCGTGCCGTTGGCTCATGGCGCCACCTCCAAAACCATTGCCGCGCCCAGGCCGCCCGCCGCGCAGGCGGTGACCAGCCCCAGACCGCCGCCGCGACGGCGCAGTTCATGCAGGGTTTGCGTAATCATTCTTGCTCCCGTCGCCGCGAACGGGTGCCCATAGGCGATAGAGCCGCCGAGCACGTTGAATTTATCCATATCGACCGCCCCCAGCGGCGCGGCGCGCCCAAGCTTATTACGCGCGAAATCCTGACTGGCGAACATCTTCAGGTTCGCCAGCGTCTGCGCGGCGAACGCTTCATGCATATCAATCAGCGTCAAATCATCCAGCGCGATCCCGGCCCTATCCAGCGCGATAGGCGAGGCGTAGGCCGGGCCTAATAACATATCTTGGCGCACGCCGATGGCGCTGAAGGCATAGCTGCGCAGATACCCGAGCGGCGTAAAGCCCAAATGCGCGGCTTGGGATTCGCTCATCATCAGGATCGCCGCGGCGCCGTCGCTCAGCGGCGTGCTGTTCGCCGCCGTGACGCTGCCGTGCCTGCGGTCAAAAACCGGACGCAGGCGGGCGTAATGCTCCGGCGACGAATCCCTGCGGATGTGATTATCCTCGCTCAGCGCTTGCAGATAAGGCGGCGCATAGGCGGTCATCACCTCATCGCGCAGCCTGCCCGTATCCCAGGCGCGGGCGGCCAGCCGATGCGAACGATGGGCGAATGCGTCCTGCTCGTCTCTGGCGATCCCGTATGTTTTCGCCATTTGCTCGGCGATGTCGCCCATGAGCAAGCCGGTGGAATATTCCGCCGCCGACGGCGCTATCGGCAGCAAATGGCGGGGGCGCAGCCGGGCCAGCAGTTTCATGCGCTGCTTCAGCGTGCGGGCCTTGTGCAGGTCCAGCAGCGTTCTGGCAAGCGTCTTACTCACGCCGATCGGCAGCACCGAAGAGGAATCCGCGCCGCCGGCGATCCCGATATCGATGGCGCCCGCCAGAATACTTTCGGCGACGTTGGCCACCGCCTGAAGGCTGGTCGCGCAGGCGCGGGACACGCTGTACGCGTCGGTATGCACGCTCATTGCGGTTCCCAACACAATTTCTCTGGCGATATTGGGCGCTTCGAGCATTGGCACCACCTGACCGAACACCAATAATTCGATCAATTCGGGGTCGATGCCGGTGCGAATGAGGAGTTCGCCCACCGCCATTTTCCCCAGTTCCAAGGCGGGCACGCCATGATAGGCCGTCGCCTGGCGGGCAAACGGGGTTCGCAATCCGCCCACAATCGCCACGCGATCGCCGCGACGGGTGAGCAACGGCAATACCTCGCTCATAAAGGCTCCTGTCAACCGAGAAAATTAACGATGCGCACAACAGGTCTGACCTGAGATCAGTGTTAACCAGATACCGCTATTACGCAAACGAGGGCGCGCGAAAGTGGCGCTATCGACAAGAAATAGGGCGGAATGAAGCAGGAAGAGAGTGGGAAATCGCTACCGCAAGGGTGGCGCCCGGAAATGGCGCGCCACGGCGAACATCAGGGGAATTAACGCAGACCGAGCTGGAAAATCAGCGTTTCAGCCTCGCAGCTGAAGGTAAAATCGACGTCCAGCTTCACGCCGCCTTCCACCGCGTCCAGCTTGCTGCTGATCTGGCATGGATCGGACTCCACGGAGCGGGCTTTTTCCGTCAACGCGTTCAGCGTCGCTTCGGCCTGCGCGCGATCGGCGAAGATCTTGCTGTAAGACGCGGTGCAATCCGAGTTATCCATTATCGTGCCGACATCGACGCAGCAGCAGGCGGCAGTTTCTTCAGCATTACATTTATTGATCGGGTTCGTCATCATGAGCTCCTCTACGGGCGGTAACCTATGTATCCCCGTCTACTTCAAGCGGCATGTGCGTTGGCTGCAACTCGAATTATTTAGGGTATACAGATATGATCGGGTTCAAAAAAGAATTGTTCCCCCATTCTACTCACCGAGTCGACGCAGCACTAGAACTTACTGCCCACGGGGACATTTAGTGAGATTGGTCACGCGCCATCGCCGCGCGAAGGTAAAATTATCGTTATCCTCCGGTGGAAAAATAACAAAAATGTTATTTGTGTATCATTTATTATCAATTTACATACATTTAATTAACATTGTAATTTTCCACATCTTATACTTTAGCCGCTGGTCTGATTTGCCAGCCCGAGCCGCCCCCGGCAATGCGCCCTTGCTACTTTGGCACAACCCGCCATATAGAGGTTCTGGTCATGAGCTGTAACAAACCGCTAAAACATGCCGCAACGGCCGTCGTAGCGGCCGTCATCTCGGCCAACGCGTCCGCCGCCGGCTTCCAACTGAACGAGTATTCATCGTCCGCGCTCGGGCGCGCCTTTTCCGGCGAAGGCGCCGTCGCGGATAACGCCGCGTCCGGTAGCCGCAACCCGGCCACCATGACGCGTTTCACCCGCCCGGCTTTCTCCGGCGGCGCGACCTACATTAATCCGGATATTGATATAAAAGGTCAAAATTCGTTCACCGGCCAAAATAGCAGCGCGCAAAACATCGCGCCGCACGCCTGGGTGCCGAACCTGCACTTTATTATGCCGCTCAACGATCGCTGGGCCATCGGCGCCTCCGCCGTCACCCACTACGGTCTGGCGACCGATTTTAACGACGATTACGCCGCGGGCTCGATCGGCGGGCAGACCGATCTGGTTACCTCTAATCTGAATTTCAGCGCGGCCTACCGGCTGAATCAGCGCGTTAGCGTTGGCTTGGGCGTCAATGCCGTCTACGCGGATGCAAAAATTGTGCGGCGCGCCGGCGAACTGGCCAATGTTCCGACGGCGGCAGGCGGATTACAGGGGCTGGTGGCCGGTTCATCATCCGAGCTGGCGCGCCTGGAAGGCAAGGAGTGGGGCTACGGCTGGAACGCCGGTATTTTATATGAGGTGAACGACCGGCACCGCTTCGGCCTGACCTACCGCTCCAAGGTCGATATCGATTTTAAAGGCGACTATCGCAGCGATTTGCCGGCACAGGTGCCCGGCCCGCCCGTCGGCACGGGCGGCGCGACCATTCCCGGCAAATTGACGCTGACCTTACCGGAAATGTGGGAAGCGTCCGCCTACCATCGCGTCGCGCCGCAGTGGGCGGTGCATTACAGCATCGCCTACACCAGTTGGAGTCAGTTTCAGGAGCTGAGGGCGACGGGCGGCGACGGCCAAACGCTGTTCCGCAAAGAAGAGGGGTTCCGTGACGCTTACCGTATCGCGTTAGGCGCCACCTACTATCACGACGAGCGCTGGACCTTTCGTACCGGCGTCGCCTTTGACGACAGCCCGGTTCCGGCGGACAAACGCTCGATCTCCATCCCCGATCAGGATCGCTTTTGGCTGAGCGCGGGCACCACCTACGCCTTTAATAAAGACGCGTCGCTCGATGTCGGCGTCTCCTATATGCACGGACGGAAAGTCTCAATTGACGAGCCGATTTCAGATCGGGCGAATGCGCCCAGCTACCGCTTCAGTTCAAAGGGGCAGGCCTGGCTGTATGGCGCAAACTTTAACTATTCGTTCTGATTGGTTGGCGTAACATACAACAAAGGCCGCATGCGCGGCCTTTTCATCAGAAATACGCTTAACCGTTATTCCGGTTTTACTTCAATGTAGTTCAAATGCAGAGTGCTGCTGGTGTAGCTGCGGATCTTATTGGTCAACTCAATATTGCCGTTCAGCTTCTGACCGTAGGAAGGAATGATCTCCTTCAGCTTGCTCTGCCACTCAGGCGTAGCCACTTTGTCTTTAAACACTTTTTGCAGCAGGCTCAGCATGATCGGCGCCGCGGTGGACGCGCCGGGAGAAGCGCCGAGCAGCGCGGCTATCGAGCCATCCTGCGAACTGACGATCTCGGTGCCCAATTTCAACACGCCGCCTTTCTCCTCGTCTTTCTTGATGACCTGAACGCGCTGCCCCGCCACGATCAGTTTCCAGTCTTCCTTCTTCGCGTCGGGGAAATATTCCCGCAATGCCGCGAAGCGATCGTCGTCATCCATCATCACCTGGCTAATCAGATATTTGACCAGATCGAAATTATCCAGCCCTACGTGAGTCATCGGCATCACGTTGGAGAAGGTTACTGAACCGAGCAGATCCCACAGCGAGCCGTTTTTCAGGAACTTGCTGGAGAAAGTGGCGAACGGGCCGAACAGCAGCACCGGCTTGCCGTCAAAAATACGGGTATCCAGATGCGGAACCGACATCGGCGGCGCGCCGACGGAAGCTTTGCCATACACTTTCGCCAGATGACGCTTCACGATATCCGGGTTTTCCGTTACCAGAAAATCGCCGCCGACCGGGAAACCGCCGTACAGATCCGCTTCGGGAATGCCGGACTTCTGCAGCAGCTGCAGCGCCGCCCCGCCCGCGCCGATAAAGACGAACTTGGCTTTAATCACCGTTTCTTTGTCGCCGTTTTTCAGATCGGCGTAAGTCACGCTCCAGGTATTATCCGCATTACGCTTGATGGCCCTGACTTCGGAGTTGAGATGCAGGGCGAAATTCTGTTTTTGCTTCAGCGAATCCACCAACTGACGGGTGATTTCGCCATAGTTTACATCGGTGCCGATCGGCATGCGGGTCGCGGCGACTTTCTGCGCCGGATCGCGCCCTTCAATGATCAGCGGCGCCCACTCTTTAATGGTATTCGGATCGTTGGAGAACTCCATTCCGCGGTAGAGGGTGCTGTGCTGCATCGCTTCATAACGGCGCTGCAGGAAGCGGCTATTTTCATCGCCCCATACAAAGCTGATATGCGGCACGCTGTTGATAAAGGAGTTAGGATCATGCAGAACGCCGTTTTTAACCTGATACGACCAGAACTGGCGCGATACTTCGAAGGCTTCGGTGATTTCCACCGCTTTGCTGATATTGACCGGGTCGGTTTCATTCTCCGGCTCCGGCGTGTAGTTCAGCTCCATAAAGGCGGAGTGGCCGGTACCGGCGTTGTTCCACCCGTTGGAGCTCTCCTCCGCCACGTTATCCAGACGTTCGATCATATCGATCGACCAGTCCGGCTGGAGCGCTTGCAGATAAACGCCGAGCGTCGAACTCATAATACCGCCGCCAATCAGGACGACATCCGTACTTTTCTCCGCGGCGTTATTTTCCTGCGCCGTTACCTGCTGGGAAACCCCAGCCACACCTAGGCATAAAATCATAGTGAGTAGTTTCTTCATGCTTATGTCTCTATTCATTGAATTTTTATAATTGCAGGCAATAGACTCTGGCATCCCTTATCGTCAGCATACTCTCCCCCTTGCGGCGGAGCCATTATTTATGACCCTTTTGTTAATAAGTCTTTTAACAAAAAGATCAATAGGCTGACTCTTTTCAGCAGAAAAGAGCGCCAGCGCTGGCTGACGACGTAACATTATTGTTACCTATGACGAGAAAAGACATTTTTGTAAGTAAATAAACCAACAACAATAGAGTAACGTTTCCGAAACAACCCACGATTCAGGCGATAGAAAGCGTTTGTCCCCCTGATAACGTAAAAAGGCGCCCGAAGGCGCCTTTTGAACCGCATAAACAAGATAGGGCTATTTGGCGGAGTCGATTTCCCCCAGCGAATCTTCGATCGCTGCGGCATTCGGATTCTCCGCCGGGGCGACTTTTCCATCGCTCGCCAAGAAATCGTGGCGTTGGAAATAGGCTTCGCGCATCATCAGGTAAGGATCGGCGGAATTGCGCAAAATGGCGTCCGAATCCAGCAGCTGGGCCCGCGTTTCCAGCCCTTCCAGCACCCATTTACCCGCCGACATCCAGAATGTCAGGTAGCTCAGCGCCGGATAAAGCGTATCGACGTAACCGCCGCCGTCCTCGCGGATGGTGGCGCTGCCATAGCCGGGCAGCACCACATACGGCCCGTAGCCCATGCCGTAATACCCCAGCGTGCTGCCGAAACGCCGCGGCTCCTCTTTCGCCAGTTTGGGGTTGGCCATCGAGGCCACATCAATCAAGCCGCCCATCCCCAACAGGGTATTCAGGAAGAAGCGGTTGAAATGAATCATCGCCTTATACGGCTTGCCCTCGATAAAATAGTTCACCATGGACGCGGGTTCAGACAGGTTGCCAAAAAAGTTATTCAACCCGTTGCGCGCCGGCGTCGGCACATAATCACGCCACGCGACGGCCGCCGGTCTCACCAGATACGGATCCAACACGTTGTAGTTAAAACTGAACATCGAACGGTTGAAACCCTCAAGCGGGTCTGAACGCCCTTCTTGAGACCGATCTCCGGTACTGGCGCAGCCGATGAGCAATACGCTGGCAAACACCACCCCGCTCAGGCGGTAATTCATATCTGTTCTCCCTGATTACATTGCGTTATACCCGCAGCCGGGAATGGGGAATTCCCCGAGCCTGCTCAACCCATGAGAACGGGGAACAAAGGCGGGATATCTGCCGATAGTGTAACATTTTATGGCCCCGCTTCTACTTTGGCTTGTACATTCATACGCTTTGCGGCGTTTACCAGAGCATTCTCAATCCATCCCCGCCCGCTCGGGCGGAAATCACGCGCAGAGTCATGACCGGCATCCGCGCACAGACGCCGTCGATACGACGAGAATAGCATAGGGTCGGCAAGCCGGTGACGCCGGCGCTACCCTATAGGGTGAAAACGACTACGCTTATCACAATAAGAAAAAGAGATCGGAGAGAGTTCAGATGAATCAACCGCCCGTCACAGAGCGCGCCCATCGGCTGCAAACCGGCAGCCGCCGTCACGATCGCCAAAACGTCGAAGAAGTGGAAAGCGAAGAAAAAAGCCAGGGGAAAGAGATCGAAATCAATGAAGATACGCTGCCGTCGCCTGCCGCCGCCATACATGAAGAAATTCGTCAGGAGGGGGAGAAAGAGCTGGAGCGCGACGCCATGGCGTTGTTCTGGTCGGCCATTGCCGCCGGCCTGTCGATGGGCACCTCGTTCATGGCCATCGGCATGCTGCATAGCAACCTGGAGGGCGTGCCCGGCGGTTTTTTGCTGCAGTGTTTCGGCTATACCATCGGCTTTGTGATTGTCATTATGGCGCGCCAACAGCTGTTTACCGAGAATACCGTCACCGCGGTGCTCCCCATTATGCAAAACCCCTCCCGGCATAACTTCTACCTGTTATTCCGGCTATGGGGGGTGGTGCTGGCGGGCAATCTGGCGGGCACGGCGCTTGCCGCTCTGGCATTCACCCATATGCCCGTTTTTGACGGCGCCACCCGCGATGCGCTGATCGAGCTATCCATGAAGGTAATGAAGAATTCGCCGACGGAGATGTTCGCCAACGCGGTGGTCTCCGGCTGGATCGTCGCCACGATGGTCTGGATGATACCGCACGCCGGTTCAGCCAAAATTTGGGTAATCATCCTCATGACCTGGATGATCGCATTCAGCCATCTCACGCATATCGTTGCCGGCGCGTCGGAAATTTTTTACCTGGTGTTTATCGGCAATATCGCCTGGCAGGACTTCATCTGGCCGTTCGCCCTGCCGACGCTGGCGGGCAACATCATCGGCGGCACCTTTATTTTCGCCCTGATGAGCCATGCTCAAATACGTAACGATATGAGCAAGAAAACCCACAAAGCCGCGGCGCGCAGGAAAAGATAGCCCCGAGGCGAGAGGCCCCAAATACGCTCGACTGCTGACAGTTTAAGCAAACGCGCGGTTAAGTGCTTATTATCCGAGTTAAAATGAGTATAATGGCCCCGCGTTGCGTCCCCATAGTTAAATGGATATATGAAATAAAAGCAATAACATAATGTTTTAATTGCAATTTAACCTCAAAAATTCATTATTTATGTACTCAATTATGTACACACAATAAATTCATTCTCGAAAAAATTTTAGATAATACTCGTTGACAACTAGCACCAAAGGGGCTATTATTTATCACATGAGGTAGCGGAAAGGCCGCAGCCCAAACCCGAAAGGAAGAAAAGATGAGCACGAACGATATGACTACCGCCGAACTTGAAAAGATTCACGCTGAAATCGCCAAGTTAATGGCCGAGACAGCAAAGATTAACAGGGAAACAATGTGGTATCCCGTCGCTGTCGCAACAGGTCTGATCGGTGCGGTAGCTACAGTAACAACCATCATCATCAAGTTTATCTAACAGAAGCCCCGGAAGGGGCTTTTTAATAGGTGCAACATGCGATTGTTCAATGAGTACACTCCACCATCACCAGATGATCTAAACCGTCTGAAGGATGCACTTGGCTATACCGGTAACCAAATGGCGGACCTGGCAGGCGTCGCCAGTAATAGCCAGTGGCGAAAATATACCGGTGGCGAATCGCCGCGGGCGATGTCTCCGCATATCCTGTTCTATATGGCTGCACAGCTTGCGCTCACTGACGACGAGCTACAGCGCGTTATCACGAAAATGCATGAGATTGGAGCGGAAACACGGTGAGACAAATCGATTATCACGGAGCGACGATCTGCATACTCGACAAGAATGACATGCTCACTGACTGTCCCGCCGACTCATACGCAGTGATCGAAGATTCAGGTTTCTATGTTTCTGTATGCGTCGGAGAGAAAGAAGCGCCGGCGATACACATCGATCCCGTTCCGACGCTTGAAGACGCACTAGACATCATCGCTGGTCACTTATCTTTTTTTGCATGATTACAACGTGTAATCTATTAACTGCCCCTGTGGAAATGTGAACGTCCATATTATATTGCTGCCCTCTTCTCTCCATTTCCACTTCAAATAAACCGTCTTACCAATGTGGTTGGAGTAATCGACAATGTTTTTATTAAGTGCTATCGCAATTCCCGATCGCAATGAATTACCGACACCAGATATATCTGTGACAGACAGCCTTACGTTATTATTCGGCCCGACATAACTACCGTTGTTATACTCATAGAAGTCATACACTGTGCCAGATGATGCAGAAAACGACGTTGTAAACGGGATTTCTTCGCCATTTGCAGTCACAAGTGAAATTCTTGTGTAAACAATGCTGGCGTCGGCTGACGATCCGTCAAGTAGCGGGATATAACTATACGCTGACGCCGCTCCGGTGTTGTTATAATAACCAGCATCAGCAGATTGCCACGTTACTGATGCATTTCCTGTGTCGTACGCAAGTGATGCGTCTTGCTCTACATAATTCGGAAATACCTTCTTAAACGTTCCGTTATCATTCACCCATGCGGCATTGACAGATTTAAACGCCCCCCCGTAATTAATATTCAGCGACGAAATAGGGGCGAAAACGCCCCCTTCTGTTTTGCGATAAATTGGCATTATGCCTCCGTTTGATACCACATATGACCTGCAGCATAGCCGCTGGCGTCGGTCGGCGCGGCATCGGTCGATATCGTATAGCTCACGCCCAGGTTCTCGCGTGATTCTGCTACGTCCGCAACATCAGACAGATTGTTTTCTAAGGCAAGGAAATCCCCGCCTGATTGCTCCCATGCGCCAAATTCCTGCGTTGCCGTGTCAGTACAATAGCGGTGATAAACGTCCGTGCTGTTGTACGGATAATAAATCTGCCGGACGCCGGTTCCGGTGGTTTTGATAACATCAAGCATGCCAGCCAGCGCGACGGGGTAATGCATGGCGGTGGTCGCGTTGCTCGCCAGCGACTGGAATTTGCGCCCAGGCGAAACAACGGTGTTTAAGTCAGCGGTGCCGAGCGATTCCGTGTCCTGCGGAACGGCGCCGACATCTGCTGCAGCCAGACTGTCTTTCGTCGCCAGCGCTTTCAGCCCCAGATTATTCCGTGCCTCTACTTGTGCTGCTGCACCAGCGCCAGCAATTTCCGACAGATTCTCGCTGATCTGCAGATAGACTTCCGGCACCTCCTCTTCAGTTGCCGTAATCGTGATCGACGCAGTTACGCCAGAACTGGCCCCCGTCAGAGATAATGTAACTGTGCCCGCACTACTGATTGTTAATGCGCCACCAGCTGATAGTGAGGCGACTGATGCGTCAGATGACGCAGGATTAATGGCCTCTGTATAGCCAGCGGGCGAGTATGTAACTGGGATATTGTACGTATTCCCAGCAATAAGCTCCGATGGCACCGTGCCAATAGTGATTGACGTGAGATAAATATGCTGCGTTACAGTAGCCGTTGCGGTCAGTCCGGTCGTCAGACTGGCAATAATCGTTTGTGTACCGCTCTGTCCTGCGGTTGCGGTGTACAGTCCATTGCTGTTGATGCTGCCGAGCGCACTATCTGAGACCGCCCACGATATCGTGTACCCCTCCGCCGATGCGACGGGGAGAATAGTGCCGGAGAATTGCCGTGTGGTCCCTGCGTTGACCGAAACAGACCCAGGCGTGATAACAATGGATGTCGGCGCGCCGGTGCCCTGCTCTGATTCTGCCTGATCTGTTTTGATTATGTAGTACAGTGAAATGTCAGCGGGATGGAGTTCTGCCACCTCACCGTCACCATCTAAATCAGTGGGTTGCTTGCCCGTAAACAGGGAATAACCACGGGCTTGCGTCGGGCCCACACCGACAAACGAATTAGATTTATCATCGCCGTATACGCCCCGCGCGCCCATTTCCTCGCCGATGTCTATAAATTCCGTCTTCCCAATGACATAGGACAAAAACACATCATCCGCACCGAGGCCATTATCTCTATTCATTTGCCCCGTAAAATGCCGGTGATCCCATTTCGCCGCGCGTAACGTGCCTACAGGGTTCGTATCGCTGGCACCAATAACATAGCGGTCGTCCGCGTTGGGTACGCGGCCATCGGGATATATTGATGCCAGAATTGGATTTAGTTCTGTATCAAATGCCTGTCCGTTGGCTCTAAGCCATCCGGCCGGAATAGTTGACTCTGGGCCACCCCACAACCCAATAAATCCAATATTCATCAAATAGGGGCTAAGATCTGATTTAAATGCGTTCAGGACCGGGGGCAATCGCCGCGGCGTAATAACCTGCTCGCTCCCCTCACCCGATATCGCTTCCGATTCGGTGGCCTCGCGCTGGATGTAAGGCTGCCATTTTGAATCATCCGTTCCTGGCACCTGCGCGAGGTTATTATCCAGCAAGGATAAATACAGGTCACCGTTATAATAAACCACAGCCCCCTCGTAATAGGGGATGGCGCTTTCCCAGTCCGGGTATCCATAATTTCTGTAATGCGTAATAACCGCCGATATTTTCCCGATTATTTTACTGATTTGCTTATCATCATTTACGTCAAGGTCTTCACCCGCTCCCTCAACAATGGCGACCAGTTCCCGCTGAACGGTATTAAACCATCCCGCCAGCAAATGAGTAGACTTAATACCGGCAGCGGCAACACCGTCAGTAAATTCACCGTTATCATCTGCGGTATTCGTTACCGAACCAACTTTTTTCATGAGTGCTCCAGAAATAAAAAAGGCCGCTATATGCGGCCGGGATGTTTTGATGGGAATTTTTACGGAATCTGATACGCGAGTTTGTAATTGCCTGCCGTGACGGTTTTGAACGTAACGCTATTGGGGCGCCAGCGAATCTCCACCTCCGCCGGCGTCTGCAACTTCCAACTCGATGCTTCGTTGACGTTAAGAGCCAGGTTATCGATCGTCACCGCGTCTGCCGCCGGGTCGGTGATATCCAGCGCCAGCGCGAACGCCAGATCGTCCGGCACGCCGCCGTTGTCGCCGAACAATAACGCCCATTGCTCAGTTGTGATGGCATTCAGTGCTGCCGGCGTCATGCCCTGCGCGATGAGTTTCTCCGCGCTTGCCGTGTTGGCTGACAGAGCTCCGATGGACACCCATGCAGAGCCGTCCCATGTGATCCAGTCGGACAGGTCGCGCGACACGGCCGCTCGCACCACGCCGGCGCCGGTTTGCGTGGCGGTCAGGGTTACGGAATTGACTTCCGAATAACTCGCAAGCGCACTAAGTGATTGCGGAATGACTATTTGCGGGTGAGGCGTGTAAACTGTATTTATATTTAAACTTGCGGGTGAATAAATTGAAATCGGTAATAATCCAGCCAAGACATCACTAACTATTTCTCCCGATGATGTAAAACCTGTATCAAACCCATTTTCATCTGATGGGGTGGGAACTAATGATAACTGGCCGTTATTAACCGTATAAAAATCCCCACCAGCACTGTTAATTAAAAGAGAACGTCCCGCAGGAAATAAAGATAGTTCTTTCAATGCCACATAATTATATGAACTGCCGTTTTTCGCCGTAATCAGCAAGCGGTATTTCGAAAAACTTTTCTCCGTTTCTATGCCAAACTCTCTAATCGCTCCCGCGCTATTGTTTGTATCTGCAGACACTTGATGCAAAGTTTCCCACACACTACCGTCATTGCTTCCCTGTAACTGCCAACTGTTGGGGCTCAATACCGCATTGGAATATGACCGATTAGTTAGTGAATAGCCAGACAAAATGACTGAATATGACAAGTCTACTCTAAGCCACTGAGGCGATGACTCGGTGGGATTGGTATTTGCCGCTGAAACCCATGCATCTCTCGTATCGCCAGCAGTATCCTTTCTGTCAAAGGCAAAATATGGCATATAGTTAGTACTATATTGAGAAGATGCTGACACAGTGAATCCATCTTGCGAATTAGATGCCATTGCGGGAACCAGTGATTCATCAATCATATTGATCGATATTGATTCACCATCTGCTTTTATTTCCTGAGAATAAAAAACGCCATCAGAACTCAGCGCGTATGTTTCTCCGAT
Organism: Brenneria populi; assembly: GCF_036016195.1. NCBI lineage: Bacteria > Pseudomonadati > Pseudomonadota > Gammaproteobacteria > Enterobacterales > Pectobacteriaceae > Brenneria > Brenneria populi. The sequence continues at coordinate 207,607 of NZ_JAYWTM010000011.1, forward strand.
ATAAGATTTTGCAGCACCATCAAAAATAACCGCACTCGTAATATTGTAATTGGAGATATTGGACGCGCTAAAATCATCAATTAAATATGTCTGGTTCTGTGCGCCCGCCTCTTCTTTCAGCGCATACGCGTAATACGAATAATCAGATTGAGCCGAGAAATTAAACACATGATTTTGATTCGCCGTTGCACCATCGCGATCAACAACAATATAACCACCGCCTCCGCCTGAACCACCCGACGCACTGATAATCGTTTTCCCGCTGACAGGATTTTGCCCCAGCGTAACGCCCGAACCCGCTTCCAACGATGCGGTAATCAACGCCTGCGCCTGCTGGGTGAAGTCCGTGATATCCGCCGTTGTATGAGCATGAACCGCCGCCGCGGCACCCATTTGCGCGGGAGTTGGTGCTAGATTGCCGGAACCTAACAGGGAGTTGCCGAACAGCGAGCGAATGTTGGAGCCGGATACCAGCGCAGCCTGTTTCGCGTTCCACGCTGTTTTTTCTGCCGCGCTGACGAATTTACGGTTAGTTGTCTCGTTAATCTGGTCTGCGTCGTAATCCCCGGACTGCGCAGTTACCGCGCCAGTGCGTCCGTAGACGGATGAAACACCGGAAACCGTGGCCGCTTGTCCCTGCACCCAATTTGCCGCCACAGCCGGGTTATCGCCGCCGTTCAAGTAAAACAACGTATCAATGTCGGCCTGCGCACAAATTGTCAGGTTCGACGACGACGCCAGCGCCAGCCGCGCCACCTCATCTGCAACAACAACATACCGGGACGTTAGCGTTTGCAGCATTGCCGCAGGGATTTTGCCGGATGCGTCAAGCTGCAGCCAGCCGTTGCCGGCATTCGCCAGTGATGCCTGAACATACCGCGCATCGCCGCGCAACTCATCGAAATACTGCGTATGCGGGTCGGCATCATTAAGATGCGCAGTCATCAGGCCGTCTGCCGTTCCTTCATTGTCCGCAGATACATCGCCAGCGGTTAGCGTGACGCTTCCTGTTTTACCGTTTACGGATGTTACCTGCCCCTGAATTCGCTGACGCAGCCACGCGGTCCGATTCGCCAGCGCCTGAGCCTGCTCGTTTGCTGGACCTAACTCTGCGCCATCCCACCCTTTTACGGGCGTGTCAACATCTAGGCGCGGCACGTCCGCGGTGAATTCTGCGGTTTCGGTCAGATTCGCCATATTATCCTCTGTACGTGTGCTGGCCGCTGTACGTCACAGCCCCATCAAAAAAAAGATTCGTAGCCACCTCGCCCGATTCGACGTTTTCCCATTCACACAGCGGCGTTAATACCTGCGCGCGGGCGACTACAGTGAACTCGTCACCAACGGATGGCGTCGTACTGAAATGGCCGTTGGCATCAGTAACCAGACGCTCTGTTACAGTCCCGCCGCCCGGCAGCGTGTAAATCAACGTGACATCCTGGTCGGCGGTATCAATGCAAGCGCTTCCGGTTAAAATTCCGGACAGGATGCCATCAACGTAAGTAAGCGAGATGCCTATGCCATACAGTGCTATGGCGTCATAGGATGTCATCAGCTTGGTATGAGCGGGGGAAAACTCTTCCAGCCGGCATAGCAGCAATTTCAGCGTGCACGCTGCGTTGCTGGCCGCGTCGGTAACAGTAACCTCCCACACATACGGCCAGCGATCCCCATTTATCGCATCACCACATACGGATAATCCGCAACGCGCCGTGCGAAATTGTTTAATGGATATGCCATACCCCATTGCCTCCAGCAGCGAGGAAAAATAGGCTGCTGATTGCCCGCCGGTGCCGATCAGTTTCGACACTACCGTCTGCCGGCGAATTATTTCGTCATTGGAGGTATTGCATGCGCAGTCGTCAGGGAGGCCCAGCGTAGCCTCCCACTCCGGCAGCAGCGCAGAAGCAGTTGCCGGAAACGCGTCCACCAGCAACTGTATAGCATCAGCATCGTTTTGCTGATACGCGGCCGCCAGCGCCCGGATCAGGGTTGTTATTACTGAATCGGAGGCGCGAGGCCAGACGCGGCCAACGGGGAATAATGATTGGATGGCTGAAGTGTAATCGTCGATACTGTAACCCGCGCTCATGTGTACTCCATGTTACCCAGAACGGGTAACTCGCCAGTATTCAGGGTAATGTTTGTGGAGGGAGAGGTCAGAACAAAGCCCGTCGAACCAGGAACGTCTGCGATGGCATAGACCAGATCGGATAGGTATATGACACCGGCACCGGCATCACCACGCGGATCGCCTTTATCGAAAAACACGCTGTTGATCGCTTTGGCGATGGCTGATTTCACCGTGCTATCTGCACCCGCGATACCATCGATTACAAAATCTACGGCCTTGACTATCGGTGAGCAGACCCAGACGAGCGCCGTTACCGGCTGACGATTCCAAATATAGTCTGCAACAGCAAGCTGCACGCCGGTTGCTGCGCCTGTTCCTGTCCCGTCAATCCCCCAAACTTCTTTCGTGGCCACGCCGTCCGTGCCAACCGGGAACCCGGCATCGTTAGTGCGGTCATCACCATCCGTCATGATGTAGACACCGACAGAGCCTATCCCCAGCAAATGCTTTAAACACCATGCACGCGTGACGCCGGGAACAGAGGTGGCCCATTGGACATAGTCAGCCTCTGCGCCGCCCTGTAGCGGGTGTTGGTAGGCGTACAGCACACGAATTCGGAAATCGTCTTCGTCCTCGATATCCGCACCGCCGGTAGCTGCTGCTGTCATAGTGACGGTCGAATCGACGCCGCTCCACGATGTGTCCAGCGTCAGAAACGTGCCGGCGTCAGCATTACCGGCATCACCCCCGGCGCTGGCGTCATCAGCCGGATCGAGCAATACGGCCGTAATGCTGCCCGTCGCCGCGCCGTCGCTGCCGATCGTGATCTCCTCGTCCAGCGTGTACTGATAACCGTCACTACGGTTCAGCACGGCACCGGCGGATACCACCGATCCCGCAGTGCCGGTAAACAGGGCGGTCGGACTGGTCGCAGCCGTGGCTGCCTTGCGGTATACCGACTTCATCGCTCCCCAGGCGGCAAGATGCTCATCGGTGGCCGTGTATGGCACCGCCTGTTTTGCGATCCAATCAAGATAGCCGTAGTGGAGCCAGGACATGCCGGCATCAGCGTCGGCGATAACCCGCAGGTTGGAAAACCGCAGCAGCGCACCAACGTCTTTAAGTTCGGATTCGACGAACGCCTTGTTACGCTCACGTAGCTCTGTCAGTGTCGGGCGGTTAAATGGCATTGATTTGCTCCCATACCCAGTAGAATTTTATCGATGCCTGGTCCTGGCCCGGCTTTTGGTAAGTGATCGTGAGATAGAGCCGCGATGGATGTACGATTTGCGCTTCGGCTGCGATGGACGCGACCACGCCGTCATCAATCAACCATTTCAGCGCCTCGGCGGCATAATCCTCCGCGCGCTGAGCGGTCTTCGTGGTGAGTTTTTGCCGGTTCAGCAGCCACAACCGGGAGCCAATGTTGTAGCCGGCCCCTGAATCCCCCCACCAACCGCGCCGGTCGGAGCCGTCGTAATCATCATCGCTGCGCGCCTGGCGATCAGTGAACAGGCTAATCAGGATCGCCGTCCGCAGGTCGTCGCCTTTTGACAAATCCCCCCGCGATAGCTCCCAGTCCCCTCGCGCTTCATCGACTATCCACACAGTTTTAATGTCCGTCATCAGACCGTCTCCGTCGGCGAGTTGCTGATTGCCGTGGCGCTGCCGGCCTCGACATTCGGCACATCGTGGTCGTGCCGGTTATAGGCGTCCCGAAGTTGTTTCAGCGTTGAAGATTGGCTGTCACAGTTGTCAGTGATATCCCCAGTCACCAGCAGTTCAGGTGTTTCCAGGCGGATTTTTTCGGTTGCAACCACCGTCACCGTGGTGGCGTTTTTGACATCCACGGGTTGGCCATTGGCCTCAACCTCGATACCGGTTTCCGTCAGCTTGACGAACATCCCCCACTGGTTGTAGATCACCGTCTCGCCGGGTTTCAGCCCGGTATGCCGGTAGGACTGGTTATTAGTCGCGATCACTACCGCACTTGATCTGTCTCCCCCCAGGAACGCCAGTACCACATCACTGCCGGCTGGTAGCCCAGAGGAGAAGCCGAATTCCGCCATGCGGGGCGTGTCGCCACGAATCTCACCAGATGCCCGGTATTGGATTTTTTGCACCTTCCCGCCATCAGATGATCTCGTAACAGTCCCAAGACCCAGCATCATGAGCACCCGCCGGCAAAGCTCGTTCAAGTTCATTGCACCCACCATAGCTGTGAATAGAACTCGTAGGGCTGAACGATGAATGCTTCCGGCGGCATCAGCATCATGTGGGCGTGGGTGCCGTTGTCGTCACGGATAAATGTCACCTCTCCCAGCAGCCAGTTTTCGTCCACTAACCCTAAAGTGGGGATGTAGATCGGGATCAGAGTGTTCGGCTCCCATAACGCCCCGCGGCTGTCACGCCAACTGTCCACGGTGACACTTAGCTGCCTGGCGCGGCCGTAACGGCGGTTCATCTCCCACCGGATACAGTCATGCTCTCTCTTAGCTGCTTGCATTGTGCTTTCGACGATGATGATGCGTTTTCGGTAGCGCATTGTGGCGGCTTCCGGGTCGCGTTCAGTGGCGATCGTCACATTGCTGTAATCACCACTCAATGGAGTGGTCGACAATGATACTCCCACATAATCTGAGAACCGCTCATCTATGCTGGACTGATATGATGCCTCTTCAACGTTCCTTCCCTGCTCCACCCCGCTGGCGGCGGACTTCGTGCCAACGCGGGTCAGGTACAGGTTGCCGTCAGGCTGGTCGTAATACAGGAATGCTGCCCAGCGTGATATACGTTCGATGACTTCTTGAGGCGATTCACCCCAGTTGAGCGTTATCTGCGGGACAATAGTCATATCCGTGATGTCGCTCTTTACAGATATGCCGTAGGGTTGCGCCAGTTTCTGGGCTATCTGTAACGCTGTAGCCTGGCTAATAACGTTGTTCGGCCACTCCGCTGAGCAATCCACCAGGTCCTGACATTTTCCACGCCCCATCGCGCGGACTTCGTGGCGGGATCGGGCAATGCTTGACGCCCAGCGATCGATGTAGCCGGTTATCACCAGGTCATCACCCAGCAATACCTGGCACTCGTCACCGGGCTTTACGAGTTGCCGTTCTTTATCGGCGGCGTAGTAGTCCATCACCCCCAGATCGAAATCAGATGGCAATCGCTCAATGCCGCGCGTCACGCGCACGCGATCCCACCCCTTCAAGGATTTGTTTCCTACGATCAGCGTTAATTCGTCGGTCATGATGTCAGCGCCTTAAACGATGTGGGCATGAATGCCGGATGAACCGGATTGGCTGACTTGATCAGCCCCGCAGAACGTCCGGCGTCCTGGTAAAGTTGGTTCGCGATGGTCAGCGCCGGTCGGGCGCTGGGGAATGTCACCGTACGCACGCCGGCCAGATCTGCCCCGGCGTTTTTCAGCACCTCGGTGATATGGGCGCGCAGTATCAGCAGTTCCTGGTATACCGCCACGTATCCGGCGTCCGCAGCAGTAACGGCAGCCGCATCCAGTACGGCGATCACGCGGTTCAGTATCGACATGGCATCATCGCGGCTGGCTGGCGCATAACTGGCGGCAACGTAAGCCATTGCGCCTGCACTGATGATGTTGAGGTAGTTCAAAGTGGCCGACTGCACCGTCGTATCGCTATTTGATGCGTACAGCGTCGCGTCCGTTGTGCCGGAAAGACTCTCAAAAACCCGGATCTGGTCATAGACGCTCGGGACTGACTCAATAACGGCAGTGATGACCGCTGCGACATTATCCGGGTAACCGTCCGGCTCGTCGGTAGCCAGCAGGTTTTCAACAGTTGCTTCCACAGCGGCCCGATCTTGCACCACAGCCGCAATAGTAGACTCCACCAGGGCGTCATAATCGCTCGTATCATCGGCGATGCTCGTTGTGGCGGTTGAACCGGAACTGTTGCCGCCTACAGCCCCGCTGTTGTAACGCCCATAACGATCGCTACCGAAAGTGTCCGACAAGACATTACCCAGGTTTGTTACCTGATCCACCAGCGAAGTTACAGAATCCGTCCAGTGCTCGGCGGTTGATTCGATAGTCTTGATCGCCTGCGTAACGGTGCGGATTGCGCCCTTTACTGTCCCAAGGTAGGCGGCGGCAGTTTTTGACAGCAGAGATGCCCATGACGTAGTAACGGAGGATGTAGCCGTCGAGGCGTCGGTGATAGAGAACTGCTTTTCGCCGGACTCGATCAGGGTCAGGGTGAACGAGAACATGCGCCCCTGCTCCATGCTCTCCGAAATACGCAGACCGCCATCCGGCACGCTAACCGTCAGCTCGCCCAGCGTGGGATGAACCAACGTCCCAGCCTCCCCGGTTTCGCAGGCAGCAATCAATGAATCGCGCTGCGTGAACACATCAGATGCGGCGTATGACTGGCTGCTTTGAACGATAAACCCACGAATAGTTATCCGGCGTGCAGATCGCCCCATATCTTCAATCCAGGGCATGTCCCGGTATGGGTAATCATGCACGGCCTGCCGGCGACCGAATGCGCCATCAGCCGACACAACCGCGAACGGCACGCCGCGGAAAGATGCGGGCTGAAGGTGTTCGGTCCAGTCCCAACTATCGCTACCGGTGGAAACCAGACTTTGTAGGGTTGGAATTAACGCCATTTGCTTTCCTTCGGGTATAAAAAAACCCCTACTGGAGGGGTTCAATTTATTTGTGAGATACGTTTATCTGGTATGAGGCAAATCCCCACCACAATGTTTACATTTCACAGCTTCAATCCTAACAATCTCTGCGCAACTATCGCATTTCTTAAATTTTCTTGGGTTAGGGTTTTTAAAATAAAGAATAATCAAAACGACAAAATAAATAACTATCCCAACTATCGGCCCAAATAAAAAAGTAGGAAGGATAAAAACAACAAATCCATATAACCACCAGAAAAACAATGAATATCCCTTTCTATATGCCACTGCACCAAAAGCCAAACCAAGAATAGCAGCTATTGCAAACATATTTTTCCCTTATTTAATTTGCACTCTTCGATACAAAGATATCTCCAACTTATTGCAAAGTTATCGGCAGAAATGGAAAAATGTTTACCACGGCAGAGAGGTGGACACCTTCGCCCCCTGGCCGGTAACTGTCTGCCGATCTCCGGTATTCTGGTTTATCAGCGTGACTTCCACCTGGGTTTTGCTATCCACCATGCCTGCACGAACACCGTTTTCCACCTGCTGAGAGATTTCGGATACCGACCCGCCCCCACTAAACAGAGATTCCCGGTTAAACGTCCCGCCGGCACTATTTTCAACGGGATGATTTAGCGGCAGTCCAGGCATCACTTTTGCGAGATAACCCCGCGTTTCCGCAGGGGCTCGTCCAAGTCCATACTTCGACACGTTACCTTGCCCCCAGTTGTAGGACGCTACTGCTTTCGCCACATCACCATCAAACATTTTTAGCAGATCACGAAAATACTTCGCAGCGGCTTCGCTGGACTTCTTGAAATCCATCCTATCGGCCTGCGTATTCAGCCCATAATCGCGCCCTGTGGCGGGCATGAACTGAAATGGCCCCTGAGCCCCTGCTGGAGAATGTAAAAACCGACCACGGCTGGATTCAGCGTCGTATATCTTATCCAGAACACCGGACGGTAGCTTGTATTTCCCCTCCATTTGAGACAGCCACGCCTGTTCGTTCTGGTTCGTACCGGGGGAATACCGGGGATGTGTCGCAGCGTAAATGTCTCGCTGCAATTGTATGGCGGCATTGACCGGGCGATTCCACTGTTCGTATTTGTTTTTGACATTATCGGTCAGGTAACCAACATTAACGCTACCCTGTTCATCCCACGGCAGGGAATTATAAAATTCTTTATTACCTTCAATTTCTCGCAGCGTCTTAGCGGAGTCACTGCGAGTGATGCCCAACATATGGTTAAAACCAATGGTGTCACCATTGGTCAGAAAATCCGATATCCCCTCAATGCCATCTTTTACTGAACCATCAGACAATAGTGCCGACCAGAGAGTATTTGCCACCTTTTGCTTAAACCCATCCCAAGAAGCAGATAGCTCATTCATGGCCGCGTTGGCGTCGGTCAACTGATCGTTGAGCGCCGGGTCCATCGTCAGGCCGAAGTTGTCCGACTTCGTCAATAACTCCTTGTACTCGGCGCCACGCCGCAACAATGCCAGTTCGTGTTCACCGAATCCCAGCAGATCGGCGGCCGATTTCTGGTCTTGAGGGTTAAGCGTCGGTATCACGCGCGCCAAATCCTCGAACGTTTTCACAACATCAATCGTGCCGTCTTTCGTTTTCGCGATCTGAACGCCAAGCCGATTGAATACACCAATCACCTCTGGCGCATCTCCGTGTGTAGCGTCATAAAGCTTTTTGGAAAACCCCTCAACAGCCGCATTTGCTGACTGCGCATCCGCTCCTACAATTTGCAACGCACCGGAAATGCGGGAAAAATCATCCACGCGCATCCCTGCATTCTTCGCGGCTACGTCCAGGCGGTTGGCTCCTTCTGCCGCATGACGCAAGCCGGCCGCCGCCGCCGCAACTCCTTTCCCAATCCCGTAGGCCGCAGCACCCACCGCGCCGAACTTCAACGCCATGCCAGAGTATTTCCCGGCCAACTCGCCGACCATTTTCAGCGGCGGGACGATATCGCCGATGTGTTGAACGCTGTCTTTTGCCGACTTTCCCAGGCCGTCGATCACCTTATTGATTTTGCTCACACCGTCCGCGGAGTCGTTGCCGCCCAACTTTAATCCCTCACGGGTTTTGTCCAGTTGGGGATTAAGGTGGCGAATAGCATCTTCAATGCGAATGATCGCCGCAGACGCCTTGTCATCAGCGTTAAGTTGAAAATCAAATGCGTTAGCCATTGCCAGCCCTTATATTTTTGATGCGCCTGCCCTGGGACTCCCACCACTCCAAACAAGCACGGGACATGCCCCAGGCAACATGCGGTTCCCAGCGGAAATAGTAGGTAACATCAGCGGCCAGTTGCCGCCATTCCTCTATTTCCCGTATGTCAAAAAACCCAGTAAATAGCCCTCACAGGCACGGTAATCGGTAAACGCCATCCGCCCCAGCACTGACTCAGGGATACCGGAAACCAGGGAGATGAGCAGCCGCATGGCAGCCAGAGGGGAGGATTTGGATTCCTTGTCATAAAACTGCTCGACCTCCAGCAATGCCGGCTCACGCAGCTCGATCTGCTCCCACGCGGTTTTCTGCGTCTTGTCTTCCAGCGCCTTCGACAGGGTGATGGTTTTCGTTTTTTCCAGCATATTAATACTCCTTCACACTGCCGCCCTCGAAGCGGAGCGTAAACGTTGCGTTTTCCGATTCGACATCCTGGGTGTTGACCGACCACAACCCGGTGCCAATGATGGTTTTGCCGTTCGCCAGTTCAGCGGTGACCGTAACATTTGTCATGCCGTTGAAGTCCTCCACTTTTGCGCCGCCGCCGTCGCGCACCTGAATGGAAATAAACCCTACGGTGGGTTTTTCGCTGTACCCATGCACCCCATCCATTCCCACCAGCGAGGTACGCTCTACGCCGGACGGACGATACTGAAACTGGCCCGCGACCATAATGCTCACGCCGTCCACCGTGACATACGCGGTACCGGCGAGGCGATTCGATGTATCTGCCATGTTTTACTCCTTACGCCGACGCTTGTAGCCGGAACTGGTTGAGAACAGCGAAAATACGTAACTGGTTGATCAGTACGCCATCCCACAGCACATTAACCCGGTTCGGGTTGCGGCCGTCCTGCTCTACGATCAGCCCGTCGGAGAACCCGTCCACATCCTGCACATAGCCGTTGGCTTCCAGCGTGGTGTACTGCGCTATCAGCTCTGCCCGGATGATGTTCGGCGTCACAATCGCCTGCCCCGGCGCAAATCGCGTGCCATTGGCCGCCAGTTTCATGCGCGGGAACTTGGAGGTGATTTGGGTTTTCATGTAGCGGGTGACAAACGCCAGCAGGTACAAAGTTTCGATCTGCAGATAGCTGTCATCCTCCTCGCCGTAGCTGTTGCTCCGATACGTGGTGATAGTGTTTTCCACCTGCACGGAATCATCGTTGGCAACGGTAAACGTTGAGATGCCGCTGAACAGCAGATTATTGCGCTCGGTCCATTCGAAACGGCTTTCCGACGACGGTGCCAGTACGCCGGAAATGTTCAGCGTCTGAGTCGGACGTCCCGGATCGTTGCGCAGCGCAGGTGCAATGGCGCCCACCAATGCAGCCGCCCAGATATACGGCGGTGTCGGAGAGTCATAAACGCCCAGCAGGGTTTCATGCGGGTTATTGCGGGCCTCACCGATAGTAGTCAGTTCGCCGTAGGTGCCTGCCACGCAGCCGAACGAATGGCCGTAGAGCAGTTGGTTATAGCTCCAGCGGCCGGTGGAGTCGTCCAGGAACGATTTTACGGCATCCAGCGACGTGGTGTCCGTATACGGATTGACGATAAAGTCGTAGGTCGTATCCCCCAGGTTCGCCAGTGCGTCATCCAGCTCGGGCGCGCCCGCACCGCCGGACATGGCGACAACGGCCAGGGACAACCCGGCCGGCGTGGATTCCCCGCCGGCGATACCCTGATAGTTCTGGCGAATATCGATAGTGTTGCCGTGGGCACCGCGGTTCTTTGCGGTCAGCGTGATAACCGCGGCTACAGCGACAGCGGTTACAGGCATACCCGATTTTGCATTGATTTTTCCGGCCAGCGCGGTCGCGATTTCGTTTACCGTATCGGACTCGGTAACGGTCAGTTGGACACGCAGCCCGGCAATGTACAGCGAAATGACGCCCGTTGCCGTGGCGGCTGATGCCACCGTGATCGTGCCCGTCGCCGCCGTCATGGATGTGGTGTCGTCGGCCAGCGGCAGAACATGGATAATCGCCGACGCGTCATTTTCCAGGTACGCGGTGATCAGCGAATGCAGCATTGAGCCGTTTCCATACAGACCAGCCGCTGTACTGGCGGCGGCGGACACGGCCGGCACGTTCGCCGCCTGTGAACTGCCGTCCAGCATTTGCCCGATAATCAGGGTCCGCTGGGTCGCCGTGGCCGTATTGGCCTGCGAGTTGTCAAACTCCGCATAGAACAGCGGCACCCGGATCTGATCGGGAATTTTCGAGAATGAGACCATTATTCAGTTTCTCCAGTTTTGGCTCTGGAGGATTTCTCCGTCACCAGCTCCACATCGCCATCGCGCAGGCGGCGGCGCCAGAACGGCGAATCTCCCACCTCGGCGCCGGATTCAGGCAAAAGGACACCCTTGACCGGGTCGCGTACAGCGCGCCCGGCGGTCGGTTTAACTTTCATGGATTACTCCAGATCGATTTTTACGATAGGTTCGGTGGTGCCGTCCGGCATCTTGACGGTGACGTCAATGCCCTCCAGCATATGGGTTTCGATGGGATAAAAATCCTCGGGGCCCTGGTAGTATTCGATATCGATTTCCATCAGCAGTTGGGCCAGATGCCCCTCGCCGCTGGCGTCAATGTCAATCGTCGAGCGCACCTGCATGAATTGCTGTGTCTGACGGGTGAGGTCGTAACTGTTAATGACCGCCCGCTCAATTTGTTCCCGCAATGTTTCCAGTGCCACTTCGGCTTTGGTTGCGCCATCATCGAAATCGCCGTCCAACTCCTGTAAACGCCCGGTGATCCGCACCGTTGTAACGGTGTTGAACTGCGGCGCGTTGCGGCCCAGCGAATCCTTTACGTCCATTGGGGTTTGCACGAGAATAATCGGATACATATCCTCTGACGTCGGCCAATCCCGCGGGGAATAGACGCGATCTTCTGCGTCAGTTTTCCCCTTTATGGCGGAAACTACCAGCACTCGAATATCGGCGGCGTTCATGACGATGACCCCACGCGATTAAGCTCCAGACGCATTCCGCCGTGGCTGTCCGGCTGGACGTCACTCACCACGAACAGGGTTTCTACTCTGTAGACGTAGACCCGGTCCCCCTTTTTCGGCAGGGCAGCGAATGAGGCATCACGAACGCCCAGGACGGGGCGCGTGGTGTTTACCGTCGGATCGCCGGGGTCCATAGGTTCAACATCGCGGGTGTAGGCACGATCAAAAATACCTGTAATGTCGTATGCCTCCGCACCCGTCGGACGGTAGTTCACCGTCTCACCAAAGACGTTTTGCAGCGGTTGCAGCAGGTTGATATCCCAGTTCACCGGCATAGGTTACCCCTGCGTGATTTTCACGCCGTCAGACACCGTAATTTTTACGGCCGACTCGGATTTCTCCGCAGCGACGGCAACCAGGGCATCCTGGCGGGCTACGAAACCCAACTTTTCCAGCCGAACAGCGTCCGATTCAGATACTTCCAGACGGTTGGTAGCCTCATAAGTGGCACCGTTGTATTTCACGGTTTTCCCCTTGAGCACCACGACAGCGATCGCGGCGGTTTCCTCCTCATTCCCCGTTTCCTCCTGAGATGGGGTTGACTCTTCGGTTTTTTTTACCATCATTCCACCACCGTCGCGCACAGGGCCGCGTTAACGCGGCTGGGGATGACAATCGGCGAGGACTGCATCATCAGGAAACGCTGCGCCGGGTCGGGATTGACCCACGTTTTCGGGGCGTAGGCCATCGGCCCGTAGTTGAATTCCGGATCGATGATAGCGCCAAATGCACGGGTTCCCATCAGGTCGGCACCGCTCATGATGACAGACCCGTCGGGGATCATCGGTTTTTCGACACCGGTGACGGGATCGATAACCCAGTCGTTATACACCCACAGATCGAACTGCCCCCAACGCCCTTTATATACCGCCCCCTTCTGGATGCGCGCGCCTGCATCGATTTGATTGCCGAACGGGCTTAGGGCGGGGAACGTAATGGCGTTGTCTTTAATGGAGGTATCCAGTCGAAATGCCTTCCATGACTTATTGGTGAATACCAAGTCGGTGGGCACTGCGCCTGACTTCTGAAGTACCAGCGTTTGCCATTCTTCAATGTTTTCAGAAGGCAAGGTGTTCGTGGCACCGGCGGATACGGACGTAGGCCACAGATCGCTCCCCGACAGGGCAATCGTTAGTGCGCTGTCTCGTCCGAAATCCACCACCGTCGTTTCAAATCCATCGCCAGCAATAGTGACTGCCCCGGAAACCATAGCGCTTGCGGCCATCCACTCCAGGCGGCGATTCAGGATATCGATCTGATCTTCCATCTCGAACTGGATGTTCAGCATCTCGCGCTGAGCGGCGGTGTACTCCCCGCCGATACGCTCGCCGATCTGGCGCTTGATGGGCTTGCGCAGATCAGGTGCGCGCTTGTCCTTGATATATGCGGGGCGAAAGGTGTTGGTCTGGTAGCGGCGGCTTTCCACCAATTTCCCCTCCACCAGCGGTGAGCAGAACGGTGCCATACGACGTAGCCCCACATCCACATCAATGCTGACGAATTCGGTATCGCTGGTCACTACGTTGGGGAAAAACCGGTCCAACAGCCAGTTTTGTGAGGTGATAAGATTAGGTACAACCTGCACCAGCACCCCGGTATCAAAAATATTCGGTTCAGCCATGTTTGTTTCTCTCTGAATTTTAAAAGCGAAAACCCCTACCCGTGAGAGCATGGATTCAGGCGTTGAAGGGAATTTATTCGGTAGCGACGGTTACCGGCGCATCGACAACATCTTTCAGGAAAATAGTGTGCGGGCGCAGCGCGACTTTGAGGTCGGCCAGCGTCCAGGAATCATCGTACGTGATACGAGTGGCGTTAAACTCGCCCATCACGTAAATCCCCGCAGTCACGTCCGCGGCAGTGGCGTCGACATCATCGACAAGAATGGCGACCGGATCCTCGCTTCCGTCCGTTGCAGTGGACAGGCTCAGCGTATATTTACCCGACGCCGTGATCCGCCCTAATACCGTGCCGCGCTTATACGTCGCCGTGGCGCCGGTTAAAATGGTTATGGTGTCGGTCACAAGTTGAAGTGGACCCGCAATCAGTTGGTCGGGGATAAACGTATCCTGACGATACAACGGCCCCCAGGCGTTTTGCCCATATTCGTTTAGCGTCGCCATTATTTACCCCCTTTCGTTTTACTGTAGAGGCTGGACATGGCTGCAGCCAGCCCTGATTTGGTTGATTTGTCGGCGGGCTTGGCGTCCACCCCCAACTGATGGTTTTTGACCGACGCCATGCGCTGATCGAGCGTGACGCGCGCCGGAGCAGGGGACGTACCAGATGAGGCCATCACCTGGATCGCTGCTTTAGAGCTCATGCCAGTATTGAACGCCAGAGAGGCGGCCAGTGCCGGATTTGCCGCGGCATGCTTGCTGCCGAATATTTTTGCACAGCGCTGACGTTCAGCGCGACGCCCGGCTTTTTTGGCCTTTGAGTCGTCTTCGTCATCACCGTCATCATCCCCATCGTCTTCCGCGTCCTTTTCGTCGTCGTCATCTTCGGCGTCCGGATCGTCCTTTTCATCCTCTTTCGCGTCAGTGTCGTCCTGGTCGTCCTCTTCGGCGTCCTTCTTGTCTTCTTCATCCTCGGCCTTGCGGGCTTTGGATTTCTTACTTTCTTCCTTCTCGTCATCCTCTTCCACTTTGGCAGAGGCGGATCGACCGAGTAGGTGCGCAAAGCTGAATTTATTGCTCATGTCAGTTTCCTATGGTTTTTAATAAATCACGAAAGGCTGCATCGGGCGCTTTCACTTCGTCAGCCAGACCGATGCGGACTCCCTCAGATGACAGGAAGGTGGCGGCCTGTGTATCTCGTATTGCTGATTCCGATATGCCACGGTTCCGAGATACCGTGGACACAAAAAGTTTTCCGACCTCGTCGACCTCGGCCTGAATAGATGCCAACGCCTCATCGGTCAGCGGCTTATACGGATTCGTTTCCGCCTTGCGCGATCCGTAGGTCACGATAGTGACATTGACCCCATCGTCCGCGATGGCCTGAGACCAGTCACAATGGATGACGATGACGCCGACAGAGCCGACGCCACCGGTGCGCGGCACAATGATTTTGTCTGCGGCGCTGGCGATGGCATACGCTGCGGAGTATGCGCTTTCGGTCAAGATGGCATGGATTGGTTTTTCGCCGCGGGCGCCGTAAAGGGTGTCCACTAGGTCAAAGCAGCCGGCCACCTCTCCGCCGGGGGAGTCGATATCCAGGCAGATGGCCCGAACTTCCGGATCATTCATTGCCGTCAGGAAACAGCGGCGGATGCCGTCATAACCGGTCATGCCACTCCAAGGGCGCAGCGAACCGAGTTTTTGCACCAGCGTGCCGTATACCGGGATGACGGCGACGCCCTCCAGTACGTCATAGCCGCAGTCGCGCCCCTCGCGCTCAAACTCCAGTCCGTCACCCAGGAACGCGGCATTCGACTGTATCTTGCTAATGCCCATCCGCTCGGCCAATGCGGTCATAACCACTTCGGCTTTTCGGGGATGCAGCGCCAGCGGAGTATTAAACAGCCGCTGCGCCAAATGGGGTAAATTCACTATGCCTCCGGCTCCTTGATTGTGTCACTGGCGAATTCGTTTGCCTGCGCCCATGACGGCAACGGCAATCCGCGCTCTTTACAGGCTTCAATTTCCCGAGCGCGCTGGTCCATCACCTCTTCCCAGTCCTCGCCGTCATTTTCAGCCACTTCTTTTTCTAATGTGGACATGCCCGCTTCAAGTCCCAGGATGGCACCTTTCTTTTCTGCAACCGGATCAACCCAACCACGACCAGGCCCCATCCACTTGGCGCGCACATATTCCGCGCGCGCCTCAAGAAAATCCGGTGCTCCGGCAGGGAGCGGAACCTCTCCCAAAGAGTGGAGCTCTTCGATAAAACAGGACAAGATCGGTTGCGCAAACCCGGCCGCAAAATCCTCACGCCGGCGCGTCAGGGTTTTCCACGCCTCCAGCATGGCAGCGCGGGCCGAACTGTAATTAACGTCGCTCCAGTCCTGCGTAAGTTGCTGGGTTGAAATGCCCGTGGCTGCCGCACAGTTACGTAACACTGCACTTTCAAACGCGGCAAAGTTACTGTTCGGCCGTGAAGCATCGACGGTCGTGATAGTCTCGCCCGGCGGCAGAATTGGCATCTTCGCGCCGCCATGCAGTGAAATGCGATGATCGTTATGAAAATCGGTGCGCATATCCTGATAGGCGAGCACATCATCCTGCCGCAGTCCATCTTCGAACAGACGCGGGTCATAGGGCGATGTAACGTAGGCGCCGAAAACGGCATTCAGGATCGCCGCTTCCAGTTCCGTCTGGTCGTACTTCGTCAGCATTTTCAGGCGCTGTACAATGGGGGTGAACATGCTGGTTCCGCGATGCTGAGTCGCCCGGTCGCCGTCAAAGTCATGGATGACGATCGGGCGACCCCATGAGGTTTCCCGCTCGATGCGGTCCCACGTCATGGTTTTCTCACCGCTCCACCAGTCTCCGATGTGTGCCTTGCGGATGTGATAGGCCACCGGCGCACCGTCGGCGTCGATTTCCACGCCGCCGCGAACGTTAGGCATATCGAACTGCTCCTGGGGATTGCTCAGGCGATCGGGGTCAATTAATTGCACCGTAGTCGCATATCGAGCTTTGCCCGTTCCCAGCCTGTCAGTACGGTATTGCATCACTGCCAGTGTGTCGCCGTCGATCAGCTTGTGGCGAAACCCAATGCGTAGGATCTGCGAAACGGTTTTCTTACGCTCAACATCGCAGTAACGTCCGGGATCATTCGCCCAGCGCCGCCATGCGGCCTCAATGGCTCGCCCATATTCATCTGCCCATGCGGCATCAAACCCCTTAACCCCGCTCATCATCTGTAACGCGCGGTAATCAGCTTTTGCCAGCGGCCGAAACGTCGCCCCCACAGCAGAATCGAGAATGCGGGTAACGCTGCCGGCGGCCCAGCCATCGTTGCGCACCATATCCCGGACGCGAGAGACGATTCGGTCACGATAGATATTGATCTCGTTGTCCGGGGACCACAGCGCCGGCTGCCAGTTTGCCAACTGGTCGCTGAACGAATCGGCTGCATCGTAAGGAACACGTCCGCTTCCGTTCAACGCGGAACGGCGTGGGCCTCCGGAAGTTGGCAGAGGCCGACCATCAGCGCCCAGAATTCGAATTTCATTCATCAGTACCGAAACCTTAACGTCCGGCGCGGACGTTTCACGATGCCCAGTTGTGCCTGTAACAGTTGGATCAGGGACATCAGTTGCCCGATGTCCGTTTGCTGATACGTCACCGATCGCGTGCCGTCGCCCTGCGCATAGGAAAACGACACCCCCTTGGCGCCGGAAGACAACTCTATGTATGCCTGTTGTGCAGTGGTGAGTGCGGCCAGCAACTGGGCGCGAGTCATCGCACCAGCCAATAGACTGGAGTTGGGGTCGAACATAAAGGAGCCTCGTTAGTGAGCCAGTCGCCTGTGCAGCGATTTCGGCGCCGGTTTATCCGGGGTTTTAATGGTGACGCCGGGAAGGCGTAGATTCTGTTTTTCCTCCGGCTCTGTCGGTGGCGGCAGCAGTGAAGACGGGTCTTTCTGCTGGTTAGCCGCCATCACGTTGAGTTTCAGTCCGAAGAACAGCAGTCCGCATAACGCAGCGTAAGCGTATACTAGGCAATCCAACGCCTCGTTAGCGCGGCCCGGTAACTGCTCCCATATGCGATAGCGCCGACCGCCGGAGGTTTTCATCACAGACCGTTCCGCCAGCAACTGGCCGAAATAGTTGAGATCGCGATCAACGGGAAAATGCATGTAGCCGGCCACTGGATTGCCCGGCGCATAATCATCCGGCAGTTCGATATGCAGGCGACTACGAATGGCGTCTTTCGCCGCATTAACCCCGAGTATGATCGGACGAAACTGAGACTTACTCCGAGATGTCGGCCGCTTCGTCGGCCACACCGGGGAGCGCTGCCCACCGCGTGCCGATTCGCCCTTAATAGCCCAGATGCGCCGTCCCAGCCTTTCCTTTGCAAATTCGTACACCTTCTGGGTATGGTGTCCGCCGGAGTCCATGCAGACCGCCATCAGGGTAAGCCCGCGCCCGTCAGCTCGCCGCCATATCTGTTGCAGATAGGCATCCAGGCGCAGCCAGGGTTCAGCGGTTTCCAGATCGCCCTCAATCACGTCGTGCACGATAGACCAGCTTTCTTCGTTGGTTCCCCAGCCCCACACTGAAATTTCAAACCGGTCATCCTGAGTATCGACGCCGGCAGTGAGTACCGCCACGCCGTCCGGGACTTCCGCCGGGTAGACCTCGCAGCGTTCCGCCAGGCGGCGCTCGCTCAACGCCTTTTCTCCGCGATCTTCGTACGATTCGCCCAGCACCAAGTTAATGAACGTCTGGCGCGCCAGTGGATCATCTTTGACGCGCAGCCACTCAGCCGCCAGATATTTCCAGGCCGCATTGGGGAACAGGCTGTAGCCGGCCCAGATATGAAACCCGGCATTGCCGGTAAACGGTTTCGTCGCACGCCACTCGCCGCGCTTTATCATCGCGGCCTTTTCGTTGTGATGGATCACACAACCGTTGTGTCGGCAGACGTAGTACGCGGTATCCGGCAGGTGGTTGCCGTCGGCATCCTTTTCCCACTTGATGCCGTAGGGCGTATCCGGCCCGCCCCACTCCAGCACCTGATACTCGCCGCAGTGCGGACATGGAACGTAGTAATAGCGCTGATCTGAATCTTCGAATGCGGTATCAATGCGGCTGGTTCCCTTCACTGTGGGCGTGGAGCCAACACCGATTTTGCGATTCCAGAACGTTTCCGATCGCTTGATGCCCAGAGCTATCTGGTCCCCTTCCATCCCGGCACCGCCGGCAGGGTAGCCATCCACTTCATCGAACAGGATAATGCGGCAGGTGATGCGCCGAAAACCGCCGGGACTGTTAGCGCCCGTCAGCGTCAGGTTGGCGCCGTTGGCGAACGTTTTTTTCAGGATGGTCTGGTTGCTGTCTTTCGCCTTTGGGTCAGGACAGATCTCCGCCAGCGCAGGCGTATCCCGCAGCATCGGCACGATTTCGGTTTTGCTGTAGTCCTCCGCATCCTCGACGCGTGGCTGCACCACCAGGATCGGGGATGGGTCGTGCGACAGGTAATAGGCCGTAACGTGGTCGAGGATTTTGGTATAGCCGACGCGAGCCGATTTTTTTACCGTGACCTGGGTGACGATCGGATCGGTAAAGGCATCCATGATGCCGTCCTGATAGGCGAATGACCGGAATTTCCCGGTTTGCGCGCTGGTTTCCTTCGACAATACCGCGTACCGGTTGGCCCACTCGCTCAGCGACAACGGCTCCGGGGGACGGATATCTTGACGCGCCTTGATCAAGGCCCGCGAGAAATTCAGCCAGGCGGCAGCGTTATCCCTCTCCTCTGTCATCTGCCGCATCAATACTCAACTCCTCCATCGCCTCATGAACCACTTCCTGCAGTGCCTGGACAAACTCCGCATCGGTAGAAGTGGAAGCCAGCACGCGCAGGCGGGGGCCGTGTTCGGGTGCAATGGCTATCAGACGGGTACGCATTCGGGAATACTCTTTACGGACAGCATCGATCATGTCCTGGTACGGCAGCACCTGACCGGATTTGATGTCGTATTCCAATTGGGTCAGCAGGGCCAAAAAGTTTTCCTTCATCGTCCTGGCTTCATCGAGCGTCATCGTTACACCGCGTTCGGCGATCATCCGCTCAACGATCTTTGCCGGGGTGTCCTCGGGCGATTTGTTACCCTCGACAGTGTTACCTTGTTTGTTACCCGACTTGTTACCCTGATTGTTACCTTTCTTGTTACCTTTGGTGTTACCCACTGGTTTTTTTTCGGGTCGGGTAACAGTTTTTCGGAAACGCTCAATGTTGGAATTTGACGCGTCGACGTCAATCTCTTCTCCGTCCAAAACCAGCCAGCCGCGGGCCTTCCAGGCGGTTACGGTCTTTCGGCTGACGCCATGGAGTTTCGCAAAATCGGACTGGTTCATGTTGTTACCCTGGGAAGGTTGTTACCCAAATTTCAAAACTTCATAGCTAGTGAAAAAACGGGGCGCGCAATGCCCGTGCTTTACAAAAGTGTCAGGAAGGACCCATTTTTATGTAGATGATAATCATTGTCATTTATTGCCATCATTTCGCGGTCCTCATCGCCTCGGCTATCGCCTTACTCAACTCACTCGGCATCAACGCAGCGGCCATCGTGTTAGCCCTGTCCATATAGCCCAGTGTGGGTTTAACTGGTAACGCATCGCCAAACTGGATTAGCAGCTTCGGTGCTGGCATTTTCTGACGAGGGCGGCGTGTGCCATTTGCCGAACGCTTTTGACGCTTCTTGCCCTTCTTAACTTTCTTTGCCTTGCGGCGCTGCCATACACCATTAACACCATCAACCTCACCAATAAACACATCAGGCTTGGCCTTGAGCTGCGCCATTTTGTTACGCGTCAGGTTGCCGTATTTGTTCAGCTTAATGTTTTTGGGATTGAGCAAGGCTTTGCTGTTCAACTTATGCGTGCCGCCGAACTCAAATGGTTCGAGGTAACTGGCCGCAATGTCACGAACAAATACCCTCGCGTGTAAGTTGTCCTTTCGAGCACCGACAGAGCCGAGCGAGTTAACAGTAAATGGTGTTGGGTTTTCCAGATTTCGCTGGAATGCGGTCTTTTGTGCTGACTGAATCTTACGAGCTACACTGGTTAATGCTTGGGCGGTGGCAAACGGGATTTGCTTTCTAATACGCCGTAGTTCTGCCGACAACTCTTTAAGCCCAGGCATATACAGTCCTTATCCAAACAAAAAGCCCCGGCGGATGCCAGGGCTAAAAGTGGTAATAAGAAAGGAATTCGAACCCATGAGCGACTGGGTATAATCCTCTGCACCACTCACCCGCCTATAACAGCGTCACGCTTCATCCAGAGCGGCATGATGTCACGTCATACGTGCTATTTTTTCTTGTCCACTGCCGCCTGTATCGCATCAGCAAGATTCGAAATTTCTTCTTTAGCAAAAGAGATCACGCTACCAACGTTATCCCCTGAAGCGCCAGCCTTAATTATCTCTAAAGCTGCTTTAACGGCTTCAAGTCTGTCTAAACTCTCACGGCTATATGTGTTGTATTTTTCCAGCATCACTATCTCCATCATCAGAACCAGCCCTAATTAACTGGCACCATTGATCTTGTAGCACTTACGAGTTTTTTCAAGCATTATCACAGGCACTCAGTGAATGCCAGCTAAATGCCTACTTGACCGCCTCAATCGTCGAGCCATGCGAGTTCATCACATAAACTTGATCGCCGGGATAAATGTACTGATACCGAACCCCATCAAATGCTTTTCTCGGAGCGCTGATCGGGCTTTCGAAATCTTCAATCAGGATAGCGATAGCGTTCTCATCCAACACCCCGTCTCGCTCGCTGACGATCAACTCTTCTTCCTGCAGGGCTTTAGTGCATTCAGCGTCTTCATAAACGGCCGGGAGCCAAATAGCAAAGTCGGGATTTGAGTGCTCATTGGTCTGTTTCAATATATCCCCGAATCGCTCTGAGTCTGGATAGGCAATAGTGACGCTAGGTAATTCGCAGATATGGGTCACACCATCAATGATCGTTTTTACTGTAAACATTGTGCTTCCTTCTTCGTCTTCTGGTTACAACAAAAAGCCCCGCTATTGCGAGGCTCAGTTTGATTCTGTTATCGCATCATAAGACCGCTCA